>JAFGSO010000255.1 GCA_016934605.1 Calditrichota bacterium
AGTCTTGCAATCACCTGTGTCGGATCATTTTCTTTGAGGAGGGCCGCCCCGGACCGGTAGACTTTCCTTTCATCCACACCATGGTAGATCAGCAACCAGCCTGCATCTGTCCGGATGGGCGGAGGACCGGCTCCAATTTTCATAACTTCCCAGGACTGTTCACGACCCATCAGGGTGTGTTTCCCAATATTGCTGAGATGATCCGGCCAGTAGTTTTTGTGCGGGTGAATAAATTCTTGCAGATCATCAAAAACGGCAATTTGAATGTTGGGAACAATCCGGTGAATAAAATACACTTTGTTACCAATTTTTTCCGAAAAAATCATGGCGTCTTTATCATTATCATCAGGCCCAACCATGCCGATTTTGCGGAATTTCACAAAATCAGCCGTCTCAGCCATCATCACCCTGGTATTAATACTTCGTGCGGCATCAGTACCGTCAAATCCTGTGTAAAAAATGTAATATGTCCCTTCAAATAATACAATGCGCGGATCTTCGCAACCTCTTTTCTCAATTTCTGACTCGCTGACAATAACGGGAGCATCAGACTTATAAATAATTCTACCATCAGGGGAGAGTCTGGCATATCCGATTGAAGAATAATTATCTCCGTACACTGCTCGATAGAGCATATTAACCTGATCTCCAATGCGTACCGTTCCCGGATTGAAAACAGCACCTGATTCCCACTGATTTTCAGGAGAAGGTTGAAGTAACGGCCCATTAACGCGATTCAATCTGAAAGATCCCATCGTAATATCCTTTTCATACAATATTTTTCATAGTCGGGAGGCACTATTGTCCGCCTCAACAGCCAGTTCCAACGCCTTTAAACCATTTTCCTCAGTAATCACGCGTTTGTGTTTACGATTTTCGATTTTTTTTAGCTGATCTCTTAACAGATGCTGGATTGATTGCCGGTAAATTGTCAATTTATCGGCCGGATCCTGATAATCGAACCTGACTTCATGAGAAACAATGAATTCCTTGCCTCTCCCTATCAGCCGTTTATTCGATTCAGCCAGTCTTTTTGAATAATCGGGTACTTTTTGCATGATCTGTTCAAGACGATTCAAGCCTGAGTCATCCACCAGAGCATATACGGAAATGCTCTGCGGTATCCAGCCATAAACTGACACATCCCCCCTTTCGAACAGCAGTTTGTGTATCTGCCTGTCCAGCAGGGGTGGCTGATCAAAACCATGATAGTGTGTAGAAACTGCGCCATTCCGGTGCCGAAGTACACAGAAAACCCGGTCTTCCATTGAACCGGAATTTCTCTTTTCGGTATGTGCCCACAGCAGATCTGCATCCCCCAGCCAGTAATTATACAGATCAAAAAAATGAACTCCGTGTTCTACAAAAATTCCACCACTCTGTTTTTTATTCCAGAACCAGTGACCCGAATCCAGGTTAGCGTCAGTTGCATAATTTTCAAAATAAGCCCGCAGAGGAGCACCCATAATTCCAGATTGGATAAGGGAGTGCACCATATCCGTAACAGGAGCATACCGAAGCACAAAATTTACCGGCAGAATGAGGTTTCTTTCTGCTGCTTCGGCGATCATTTCTTTGCCCTGCTCTGTTGACAATGCGAGAGGTTTCTCACACAGAACATGTTTTTCGGCACGGAGAGCCTGCATTCCCATTTTATAGTGTGTTTCGGGTGGGGTCACCAGATGTACCAGCTCCACATCAGCCCGGAGAAGAAATTTTTTAAAATCGGTATACCAGCTGGTGTTAAATTTAGCAGCAGTTTTTTTAACCAATGCTTTATCGGAATCCATTATGGCAGTCAGCAGAACTTCATCCATTTTGGAAAAAGTATCCAGGCAGAATTGACCAAAGGCACCACAACCAACCAGACCGATTTTCAAGACATTTTTCATAGACACCAAAGCATTATTCAAAGAAAGGAAGAATGGAAATTACTCTCGGATATTTTCCATACATTTTTTTAAAATCGTAAATGCCTGGGGATTCTGTTCAATTTCAAGAATTGTCAGTAATGCCTCCACTGTAGACTCAGCACCAGAATTCCGGTTTATTTCCTTTTCACTGTTTATTCCATCAAAACAGCGGCCGGTTGCCGGATCGTACAAGGCTACCCCATTGCTGTTCCGTCCGGCCAACCAGCAAGCCAGTTCACCAGCCTGCCGGGCATATTTTTCAGATCCTGACACCTCATATGCTTCCAGGCTGGCCCAGACCATCGGGCGAAAATTATAGGCAATTTGAGGGTATTTACGGATATCTGATATAGCAACCGTATCCGCAACAAACGTCAGTTCAAAATAGCTCAAATATCCTTCCCGGATGAGATAAGGATAGAAATTTTCAATTTCCAGAAAGGCTTTGCTGAGAAACTCTTCTTCTTTTAAAACTTGTCCGGCAAGCAGGAGCGCATAAGCCTGGATATTCCCGTAGGCATGCCAGTTGTTCTCCCAGCTCAAAAAGCAACCATAGGGTGAATCCTCCGCATTTCCAAACTGGAAACTTAAAAGTCCAACCGCAAGTTTTCTGATAAAATCTGCTACACCGGGATTATCCGTCACTCTATAATACGGTACAAGCCCGAGGATCAATACGCCAGCCTGGTCGGCCGCTGTTTCGAAAGGTAACCAGGTCGGCAGTTCAATGCCACTCACAACGGAGAACCGAGGATAATTTTGTAGTAAAGAATCAATCGCCGGGAATACAGCTTCAATGCGTTCTTTCAATAAGTCTGCATAAGCAGGATCTTCATTCACCATAATTTCATATGCCTCAGCCATAGCCCACATGGCCCGCCAGGTCCACCAACCTGCTCTGGCTTCACTGTTCTGGTGGTGCCGGTTAATGGTCATATCGGCAAACCTGAAATTATAAAAAGTTCCTTTCGGAGACTGCATGGTTAAAATAAAATTCAGCAGATTTCTGGCATGGCCAAGACTCTGTTCATCGCCGGCATATCGATAATGCCTGAGATATAGAACGGCCGCACGACTCACGTCATCGACACAGGTGATCCCTTCATCGGGATCTTCCTTTATTTCGTATTCCGGAAATTCGGAATAAATTCCTACATAGTCTGCAGTTACTCCCTCTAGCTTAACCACTCTGCTTAAATGTTCCAGATGTGAAAAATTCAAAAGAGAATTATTTTTCTTTCCGGAATTATTTCCGCAAAATACACAGAAAATAAATACCAGCCCAATAAGTAGGCATACTCGATCGCATTTCAACTTCTCAATATCGAATCTCATCCAAAAACTCCCGGCTACTCTATGCTTTATGCGCTATGCACTTGGTTCTTTATTCTTTGATCTTAATATCTTAAAATCACTCCTTCATCCCACTGGTCGCCATACTCTGGATAAAATATCGCTGAAAAAATATGTAAGCGATGACAATGGGCAGAGCCAGCATGGTGGCAGAGGCCAGTTTTGCTCCAAGCTGTGATTCCGCCCGGCCTCCCACTGCAAAAAGAGTGACCAGTTGCGGCATGGTCATCAGGTCTTCGTTTCTGATCACAATAAGGGGCCATAAAACTTCATTCCATGATGCCATAAAGGTAATAATACCCACTGTTAACAGCGCGGGAATTGAATTTGGCCACAATATCCGAAAAAGAATCTGTAATTCATTGCATCCGTCGATCCGGGCCGCATCAATCAGATCCTGCGGAATGCTCATAAAATATTGACGAAACATGATTATCGCCAGGGCATTCATCAGATAAGGAATTATCAGCGCAAGGTAGGTATCCACCCACCCGAATTCAACCATCAGAATATACTGCGGAATCAGGGTAATCTGGAATGGCAGGGTCATGGTAAAAATGATAATAAAAAAAAGTAGCTGTCTCCCCTTGAACCGGAGCCGGGAGAGGGCATAACCCACCATGGATCCAAACACCAGCACACCGGCGACAATAGAGAGGGACACGATTAAACTGTTCAGAAAGGCTCGGCCTATTGGTATTTTGTCGATAACCTGGCTATAACTCTGCAGGGTAATTTCACTGGGTAACAATACAAGATCACCCAGTTCTGTTTCCGGCGCCAGAGAGGCACTCAGCATCCAGAGAAACGGGTACATGAACAGGAGTGCTCCCATCAGAAGGAAAAGATAAAATATGGCTCTTCGGATCATCAGTTCCCCGATTCTCTCTCTATAAAACGTTTCTGAAGAGCTATAACCAGGAGAATAATTATGGCAAAGCAGAATCCCAGTGTGGCTGCATAGCCCATGTGATAATAAAAGAATCCCTGTTTATAGATATAGAGGACGGCAGACAAAGTGCTGTTCAGGGGTCCTCCGCCTGTCATGATATAAGGTTCAATAAACAGCGAAAAGCCTCCGATGGTTGAAAGGATTAATACCATAAGCACTGTGGGATTAATACCGGGAAGAGTAATATAGAAAAATTTCTGCCATCTGTTGGCTCCTTCCAGATCTGCAGCCTCGTAATACTGTGGTGGAACGCTCTGTAAGCCAACCAGAAATAAAACAATATAGAGTCCCACGTTTTTCCAGGTTGCCATGATTGCTATGGAGGGCATAGCCAGTTCAGGCCGGATGAGCCATCCCACCTTGGGTAATCCCACCGATACCAGCATCCTGTTCAGTAGACCGGTATCAAAACCGTAGAGTTGTTCCCACAGCATAGTCACCACCACACCGGAGACAATAACCGGCAGAAAAAAAGCGGCCCGGAAAAAGCCTCTTAAGCGTATTTTCTGGTTCAGAATCTCGGCAAAAAACAGGGCAACAACAATCTGTAAAGGCACGTGGATCACCAGAAAAATCAGGGTATTGAATATTGAGCGGAAAAAAAGCCTGTCGTTTATCAGGCGGTAGAAATTATGCAGACCGATGAATTCCATGGGCGATATGATATTCCATTTATGGAACATCAGGAAAAAAGAGAAGAGAACAGGAAAAGCGATAAATACAAAAAAGTGAACAATATATGGCATTACCAGAAAGTAGGGAGTAAGATGTACGTATTTTCTTGCCATTTTTTTTGCCACTCAGTTTATCATATAATTCAAGGTAAAATTAATTCCACCGCCCTGGCGGCATCAGCTATGGCAGTTTCGGGAGATTTTGTTCCATAGATGACGCAGGCTTCATATTCCTGTGAAATAATATCAAAAATTTCTTTTAACACAGGGCTCTGATCGGTTCCTTTTACATGCTCGGCCTGCAGAGCAAATGGAATCATCTTTGGATTTTGCTGGAAAAAATTCCGGAAGAATTCGTCATGAAAGAGGTTTCGCCGCCTGGGAATCTGGCTTGTAATCTCAAGAAATTTCAGATCATTCTCCTTCTCAATCATAAACCGAATAAACCGCCAGGCCCGGGCAGGATCTTTACAGGTATTGAAAATGACGATATTTTTAGGATCGCCATAAGTATAAACAGGACCTTCCTGTTCATCGGGAACAGGCATACTCTGAAATGAATATTTAAATCCCTCCGGTTTGAATTTTTCCGCATGGGCAATCTCCCAGGGTCCGGCAAATCGGGTAGCAATTACACCGGCCAGAAATGCATCACTGCGGGCTGATAATCTTTCCCGGGGAAGATAACGTTTTTCATAAAGTGTCTTAAGGAATCGGAATACTTCTACCGCATATTCATTGTTAAATTTTACTTCGCTGCCCTTCACCAGGGAGCCTCCCCCCGACGCTGCCAGATATAGCGGATAAAAATCGAAGAAACGCTGATACCAGACTACCAGAACCTCACAGTATCCTATCCATCTGTCAATATAGCCATCTCCATCGCTATCTTTTTGAATCCGTGCTGCTGCTTCCAGAAAGTCTGAATATGTATCTGGCGGATCCTGAAATCCGATATTCTCAAAAATATTTTCATTATAGAGAAGCATAATGGGATTAATTTTCCATGGTACCTGGTAAATATGGCCATCAAGAGAAGTCACTTCTGCAATGGTCTCACTATCGCAGCGCGCTGTCATAAAATTCAAAAATCCAGTAATTGTATCCAGGGGAATTAACACATTAGCCTGAGCGTAAGCCTCAACGTCCCCCTGCCACATATTGGAATAAATATCGGGTGTGGTCTTTCCCACAACTGCAGCCAGAATGATTTCCTCACTGGAACGGCCTTCCGGCACTGGTTGATGGACCACCTGTATCTTCGGATCGGATTCATTCCAATTTTTAACCATCTCTCTGGCAAAATGAATTTCATCCGGATTATTAGCAGACCAGTACAACAGGGCATCCCTGCCGGAACGATTATTTTCATCGCACTGAATTCCGGCAAGTACTGCGATCAGCAGAAAAACCCTGAGGAATCTGTATAAAAAATTTATATGTGTATTTCTCAAGTTTCAATTGGTTAGGACAAATAAATAACATGCAGGTGAATTCTCATTCTTGAAAATCACCTTTAAAATTTCATGGAAACCGAAAAACGCTGGGCATTTTGCAGTCTTCCGAAATCCGCATAGGCGTAATCGATATGCATCTGGAAATTTCCCAGAAATCTGGCCATAAATCCTGCCCCCAGGGTGAGACCTTCTTCACTCTCATCGAGGAACAAATTACGATACCCGGCCCGGATCATAAACTGTTCCCGCAGGGCATACTCCATTCCAGCATGCACACTTTCATTATTATTGATTGGATGAATGGCATCTAGCGAGACAGTCAGACGGTGCGGGTGGGTATCAAATATTTCCATAGCAACTCCCGCCTGAAAATTCAGAGGCAATGGCCATTTATCTGTTTTCAGTTCGGCAAAAATCTGTTCATTGTTTCCCATCTGGTAGGGATCCGGATCATGAAAAACGAGGAGGTCTTCACCATTCATCTGCATATCCGATCCAAAGTTGGTCAGGGCCGCTCCGATTCTCATATTATTCAGTCCGGTCCTGAAAATTGTCCCGATATCGATGGCGAAGCTCTGTGCCGTCTCCTTCCAGATTTTTTCCTGAATATATTTAGCACTGAACCCAATAGAAAAACGGTCCGTTAAGGAAAAGCCGTAGGACAGCATCAGGCCGAGATTGCTGACCCCAAAATATTCACCCGTTCCTTCCGGCTGGTCCACTGTTCGAACCATCATGTCGCTCATATTCAGGGTAGTAATACTTGCTCCCACTGTCCCGATCCGGCCCAGTGGGATAACAGCTCCGGCAAAATCGTAATTGATATCCGCCAGCCATTCTGTATGAACAAATATGATCTCTGTTCGGGTAAGATTTCCCAATCCACCCGGATTCCAGTAAAGGGCACTGGCATCATTGGCATTTGCCACAAATGCTCCGCCCATGGCTATAGCTCTGGCGCCAACACCAATCTCCAGAAAAGAGGCTGAGGTTGTGGCCACATTGGAGACGTTACCCCGATACTGTGCCAGGCTGAGTGACCAGAAGCTGGTAACAAGAATAAAGGCAATGAAATACCGTTTCATAGGGCTATTCCATCTTATTTGATGATTGCAAATTTACCAATTTTTTCACCGACAGAACCGGCGTCCACATGGTAGATATAAACACCGTATGCGATCTCCTGTCCGTCTTTGCTTAAAATATTCCAGGATTCCGATCCGTCATCCATGCCCGTATCATGGATAATGGTATCAACCAGATATCCGCGAAGGGTATATATACGGATAGTACATTTTTTTGGTAGATGTATAAAATCCAGTTTACGCTCTCCCCGACCAAAACGATAGGGAGAACGCGGTTCCCAGGAGGCAGCTACCACATAAGGATTGGGAACGACTGCAATTTTATCCAGATCCGATGAAGCTTTCTGCTCGTCATATGAACCTCCCCTCACAGTAAATTCCATGTAATCTCCGGTTCGGAAAGGTTTTTTGGTTATAATATGAAAAAGATCGCCTGGAGCCGGTGGCCGGTGTTTTTCTCCATTGGAATCAGCCTCGAAAAAGAGACGCCAGCTGGTTTTAAAATTCAAACCGGTGGCATTCGGATCATCCACCCAGATCATCATACCTTCAATTTTACCCACATCCTGTCCGGGAAGA
>JAFGSO010000256.1 GCA_016934605.1 Calditrichota bacterium
GGAAATCTTCACAGAATCAAGATTCTCATGGTAAAGAACAATATCAGAATATATTCTTCTCTCGGATATCAATGCCACTGTATCGGCCGATTCAGACAACATTTTTGGCATTATTTTACCCCGGTCCAGTGCGGAAACAGGCTCCCTTTGATACTGATAAATAACCCAGGCGATCAGGAATAAAAAAATCAGCAAGAGCAGGGTGAACAATATAAGGAATAAAATTTTAATAAAATTTTTCATACGGCCGGGAAACCAATTCTTACCTCAAACATCAAAATAAAGATATATAATAATTTTGTTCCAAACAAACACCCATCGTTATTTAAGATTTTGAAAAGGCGAGAGATATATCTAACTTAATCGTTTAAAAATCCATTCTTTAAGGACCGATTGACAATGAACGACCATGGTTCCGGGCATATTTTTGATAGTGAAGTCCTGATTCACTCCCTGCAGATAACCGCACTGGTGTTTGTGATGATGGTGATTATAGACTGGGTTGATGTCAGAACAAGAGGAAAATTTCCCCGATGGATTACCCACAACCGCATCAATCAGTATCTCATTGCAACATTCCTGGGATTGACTCCCGGATGCATGGGAGTATACATGAACGTATCCCTGTATATGCACGGATATTTGAGTCTCGGGGCGATGGTTGGAGGAATGATCGCCAGCTCCGGAGAAGCTTCGCTGGTCATGTTCGCCCAATTTCCGGGAAAAGCGATCCTGCTTCATGGCATTATGCTGGCAGTCGGTTTAGTTTCTTCGGTAATCACAGACATACTGGTCTCAAAATTCAGGATTTCACATAAAGTTGAATGTGAATCGGTTATCTATCATAGCGACGAAAAATCATTATCACATTATCTCCGTGAACATATCTGGCACCATATCATCAAAAAACATATCTGGAAAATTTTTATCTGGACATTTCTGGCTATATCCCTGGTTCATACCGGAACACAATTGTGGGATATCAAGTCCTTCGTCAGGGAAAATCCTCAACTCCTGCTTTTTCTGGCAGTAGTAATCGGTATAATTCCGGATGTAGCGCCACAGTTTGTTTTTGTTTTCATGTTCAGCGAAGGACTTATCCCTTTCAGCATTCTTTTGACGTCCTCCATGGCCCAAAACGGCCATGGATTGATACCGCTCTTTTCCTATTCAGTCAAAGATACGGTTATAATTAAAACATTTAATCTCATTTTCGCCCTGCTGACCGGCATAATCTTTATGCTGCTGGGTTATTGATTCTCACATTTTCCGGTTCATACTGTCCCGACAAAAATCCGGTAGAATATAATGAAAAAAATAAACCAGTGGACCACTTTCCACTCTGTTCTGATCCTTCTTGCCACATTAGCAGCATTTTATTTGAATTCATTATTGCCCATAATTTTTACAGCTTTTATGTCATTTATCTTGTTGATTTTACTATTCAACAAAATAAAAGTGAACCAAATGGTCTTCGGGCTCGCCAATTTAATTACTATCCTGCGGCTTCTCATCGTTTTATTCATTGGAACGTTTTATATTTTGCTGGAAAATTACCTGATTTCACTCATGGCTCTTATCGTTCTCGCAGGGGACGGTCTTGACGGAAAAATTGCCCGTTCACGGAAGGAAACATCTGAACTGGGTGAATACCTGGATAAGGAAACCGATGCCTTCTTTCTCCATATAATGATCATGTCTGCGGTATTTAAAGACATTTTGTGGGAAGGCACTGTCATTATTGGAATGCTTCGATACCTGTTCGTTCTGACTATATTCATCCTGGGAGATCTGAGCAAAAAAGAAAGGCGTTCCCGTTCAGGACGATACATTTATGTATTTGCCGTGGTCAGCTTAATATTATCCTTTTTACCTCTTCCCGGAATTTATATTCCAGCAATTTTTCTGGCCACCGGACTGTTACTCTATTCATTCGGAAGAGACTTCATATGGCTTTTTTCAACCAGATAAAAAATAAAAGCCGGCGATTACAGCAGAATCCAATATTTTTCTGGATTTCGCTCATTTTTTTGAATGTTCTGCTGTTTTTGCCGCAATCGCTCTTTTATTCCGGGTCGGTGAACTGGTTTCCCCTGCCTCCTCTGGACGCTCCCAGGGGCTGGTATGATACTGCCCTTTTTTTCTTAAGAAGGGAAAATCAGGATCTTTTCAGATTGGTGGCCGAATATTTCATCATTATCTCCCTTCTCTTCCTGGCGATTCGTTTATGGAAAAAACGCTGGATTGAAAGGATACTCATCGGTTCCTATATCTTTTTTCTCCTCTACAACTTTTACGACAGTATCATGATCCTGCTGTTCGGAGAATCTCCCATTTTATATAACGATTTAATGATGCTGAAAGGAGCATTTTATCTTCTGATCGATATCTCTTTGACCCGAAAATTATTTGAAATTAGCGGAATTCTCCTGCTATGTGCTCTGATTCTGGCACTGATTCCATTTCTGTTCCAAAGCGTTATCAGGGGACTGGAAAAACGCCGGTATTCCCGAAAATGGGCTATAACTTTCGGTATTGGATGGATTTTCATAATTATTTATACATTCTGGTTCAAATTTTATGACTTTCGGGCAATTATTCACTGGATTACTCCAAAAATAGTTAAAAATGTCCAAAAATCTATCAGTTTATATACTTTTTTGGAGAAAATTGAGAAAAAACAGGCTGATTCTACCTACTATTCCTACCGGGAGATAAAGCTGGAAAGGCATCCGGATATTTATCTCTTCATGCTGGAATCTTACGGCCGTGTTCTAATCGAGAAGCAGGAACTTCGCACACCTTATCTCGAATTTATCTCTGAAATCGAGGGCAGCCTGAATCGTCATGGCTGGGGTATGCAAAGTACATTCAGCAGAGCGCCTATTTCAGGAGGCAGATCCTGGTTAAGTATGGGCTCACTGATAAATGGAATTAATATGAAGGACGAAGCGGTATACTCGTATTTTATCAACAAAGTTGATAATTATCCGAATCTGGTTCATTTCCTGAACCTTCAGGGCTA
>JAFGSO010000257.1 GCA_016934605.1 Calditrichota bacterium
AACCATTAATCGACTACAGGAAAGGCACTATAACACTTGAAGGCTATCTGTCCGAATTAAAAAAGATACCTCTCAGTAACCGTCCACAATTCAGGACTGTGAAAGAATTTTCGGATGAACTGGGAGTGTGGATTCGTGATAAACTGTTGCTTGAAGAAGCTTACCGAAAAAATATGAATCACCGAGACGCCGTTAAGAAAGAAGTTAAGGAGTTCAAGGAAAAACAGAGTTATTATTACTTTTATAACCGCGAATTTTCGAATGTGGAGATACCGCCTGGTATACAGGATTATTTTGAAAAAGGGAAGAAGACAAATCGACTTGCGGCACGTTATCATACTTTACAAGAATGGATCGCATGGCAGGCTGAACAGAATCTGCATCAAAGGTTATTAAGATATCCGGCTGACATTGTTGTAGACAGTTCACTGGTGCGTCAGGAAGCCCGGCAGATAGACTGGAGTAACCGGATCAGGATGATTGTTGTTCCCAAACTGCAATAAGGTTATGTCATGCAAAAACCGGCATTTTGTATTCCCGCTTTTTCATATATATTTTTTATCATTGCTGTCCAAAACATTTTTACCCCCCCCCCTTTTTAGATTAGAGTGATGCACTGACATCGTGATATCAGGGATGGACAATGTTACCTGATGTTAGCCCGCCAGTTTAGAGCCTGTGTGAAAATATGAAGACAATGAAAAATGGTTTTGTCTAACTCGTTCAAGAATTCAATAAAATAAATGAAAAATGGATTCTCCCGAAGGGACCACTTTGTGGCCGCCTGTCCGGTGCCAGACTGGCGAGCTTTCGCAGGAATGTCACTTGATGTGGAGATTTCACACAAGCTCTTCAAAGCGGGTTTATTGAAAAACCATAATCCCGTCCTATCGGGAGGATTGAAACCTCTGAAAACCGGTCATGGTCAGGGAAAAGGACACCATCGAATGTATGACTGCAGGTGGTATGTCAAAATTAATTTTGACATACCATGTTATCTTCAGCCGTCCCGATGGGAAGGATATTAGGGTGGTAAGAGCCGTTTTCACGGCAATGAATTGCCGGGCAAAAGTCAAAGGTTATATAGTGAAAAATTAACTGACATCCAAAACAGTTACAGAAAAAACCTTATTTAGGACAAGAATGATTTTTTATTGATTATTTACAAAAGTAAGCTTTCCGGTATTAAAAGGTACCCTTAAACTTGAAGATTATTCTGATTCTAACTGTGAATGAGCATTCTCCTGATTGAACTTGCAATCTCCACACCCTAGAGAAACCCCGCCCCAGATTCTCACCAGTCTGATTCCGGTTGTAAAAAATAAGTGCGATTCATGATTATTCGATTCATTTAAACGCTTAACTTCCGTTAAAACTAAAAATCTGGATTTTTACCCTTTTATTTTAAGAAGTTATGAAAATTATTACAGCAGGGGATATACGATATTTATACATAATGATGATTATTATATCAACTTCATAGCTCTTATATAGAAATTATTTTGATAATGATAAAATCAAATTTTTCATTTTTCTGAAAAAATTAAAAAAAGTCATTTTTAGTATTGACAAATTTAAAATTTAAATTTATATTCTATAAGTTAAACGTTTAACCTTCCAGGGATATGGCAGCCACAATTAAAGATGTTGCCAGAAAAGCAAAGGTATCTACCGCGACTGTTTCTCTTGTCATTCATAATAATGACAGGATTTCCTCCGAAACAAAAACCCGGGTAAAGAGAGCCATCCAGGAATTGAATTATCATCCGTTCCGAAGTGCCAGAGGTCTGGCTTCACAGAAGAGCGGCAATCTTGGATTCATAGTAACTGACGATCACTTTTCCAGATCTGAACCATTTTATACACAAATATTCCTGGGCACAGAATTTCAGGCACGGGAGAGTGAATACTATGTTTTGCTCACAACTATTCCATCCGACTTCAATGAACGCGAAAATACACCCAGATTTGTTCTGGAAAAAAATGTTGAAGGCATAATTCTGGCCGGAAAGATTCCTCATAAATTGATTCAGAAACTTGATAACTATACTATCCCCCTGGTATTTATTGATTACTATTTTTCGCCATCTCAACACCCCGTGGTTATGATTGACAATATCTCGGGTGGTTTGAAAGCTACTCAGCATCTCATTGACTGCGGACATAAAGACATAGCCTTTATTGCTGGAGACCTTCAGCATCCCAGTATTTCGGAAAGATTTCAGGGATATAAAATGGCACTCCAATCAGCCGGTATTCCTTTCCGGGAAGAACTGACTCAGTATGATGAACCCTATCCGGCCCGCGAACAGGGATATCTTGCCATTAAAAAACTCCTGAACCGGAAAGTGCAATTCACTGCAATTTTTGCCTGTAATGATGCTATGGCTATCGGGATTGTACAGTATTTAAAGGAGAAAAATATCCCGGTACCTTCCGCGATCTCCGTTATCGGATTTGATGATGTCGAAGCTAATTTGTCACTCGATCCACCACTGACAAGTATCCGTGTACCCAAGGTGGAAATGGGTATCCAGGCAGTTAAAATTATGACCGAAATACTAACCCGAAAGCATACCGGTCCTCGCAAACTCCTCATGCCGGTGGAACTGGTTATCCGGGGATCAACCTGTAAAAGACAAGGTGAAGTATCTTTATATAAATAATCCTTGTAATATTTAAATAATTTAAGTTTAACAACTAATCAGGAGGATCTATGAAAAGAACGAGTTACTCCATTGTGTATGGTGTTCTCCTTACCATCTTACTGGGAAGCCTGGCAATAGCCCAGACCAACATCCTTCCCAACGGTGATATGGAGTCGACGGATCCAGGATTCTGGACGAAGCTGAATGATGGAATGGGGGGATCCCAGGTAA
>JAFGSO010000258.1 GCA_016934605.1 Calditrichota bacterium
CAAAAAATTTATTCTCCGGAAGTAAATAACCGGCTGGTTCCGAAAGAGTTTAGTGAACAGCTAACTAATCATAAGAAATTGAATAATTTTCTGAACTTAAGTCCCGCCATAACACCCCAGGGGGATAAAATCGCCTATATTTCGGACCGTTCCGGTTATCAGAATATTTATCTGATGTCTGCCATCGATGGAAAGGAGATCAAAACGCTGGTAAAAGGGCAGCGATCGGAGAGTTTTGAGGAACTTCATTTTCTGCGACCCGGAATGAGTTTTTCTCCTGATGGTAAAAAGCTTGCCTTTACGGCCAAGAGTGGTAAATGGGATGCCATATACATTCAGGATATCGAGTCTGAGGAATTTGAAAAACATGTGATCCCGATGAATGGGGCATTTACAACTTCCTGGTCTCCAAAAGGAGATAAGATCGCTTTCGTGGGGAATAATAATGAAAAAAGTGATATATTTTTATTCGATCTGAAAACCCGGGAAATCACCCCGGTAACCGATGACGTATTTACAGACGATCAACCGTCCTGGTCGCCCGATGGCCGTTATATTGTATTTGTTTCGGATCGTGGTCATTATACCTCAGATGAACAGCTCCCGGAATACTTCAGAATGAGCGATTATGATTATACCTTCCGGGACATTTATATTGCCGATCTGGAAACCGGTGAAATTAATCGTTTTACCAACACCCCTTGGGAAGAATCCTTCCCGAAATTTACACCGGACGGAAAAAACTTGCTGTTTATCTCCGATGAAAGCGGCATAAATAATATCTATAAGCAGAATCTGGAGAATGGTGAATATAACGCCATTACAAACATTATTTCCGGAATACTGCAGATCAGTCTGGATAAAAATGCCAATAAGCTGATCTACTCTACTTTCTATCAGACTGGTTTTGATATCTATATGATCAATAAACCTTTGGAATTGGAGCCCAAGGAATTACAACTCACCCAGTACGCCCGGGATCTGAGAAATGGAAAGACGCCGATCTATGCACTGGATTGGAGGCAGGAGAAGAAGGACAGTGGTGAGGAAGAGGATAAGGAAGAACCGGTAAAAGAGATAAAGGGAGAACAACCGGCCGATTACAGCCGTTATGTCTTCGGAACCTATCGGCCAAGCCAGGAGCAAAAACCTCCGAAAGAGGTTGCCATTCCTGAAATTAAATTAAAAGATGAGTTTGGAAATTACAAATCACACAAATATAAAGTAAATTTTTCTCCTGATCTGATTACAAGTGCCGCCGGTTATAATACTTTCTTCGGATTTGAAGGATACGCCACTTTTGCTTTCAGCGATTTACTGGGAAATCACCAGATTTTTCTGAACGCTTCACTATGGACGGATCTCAGGAACAGTGATTTTGCACTTTCCTATTATTATCTGAAGCGACGCATTAATTTCGGTGCGGGCGGATTCCATCTGGTCTATTTTCTGTCCGATGGATTTTCGCTGCTCAGATACCGGAATTTCGGGGCAAATTTTATCGCTTCCTATCCACTGAGCCGGTATAACCGCATCGACCTGATGGGATTGTGGTATAATGTCCATCTGGAATATCTCGATTTTAATCGTCCGACCCAGAAGATCAGTGCTTTTCTCCCTGAAGTACAGTATGTACACGACAATGTTTTATGGGGATTCCGATGGGGTGTATTTTCTCCGGTGAGCGGTTCACGTTATAATATTGCCCTCAGATTCAGCCCGAAGCTGATTGAAGAGAATCTCGATTTTCGTACCGTAAAAGTGGATTACCGGAAATATTTCATGCTGAGTCAGCAATACCAGTTCGCGTTTCGGTCAACCTTTGGCGCCAGTTTCGGAGAAAATGCTCAGCAGTTCTTTCTGGGGGGGATGGATAACTGGATAAATCCCAGATATCTTTATGGAAAGAGAATCGGGAATATTGAAGATGTATTCTTCTCTGAATTCATCACTCCTCTGCGGGGAGGATTTTATTATGAACGGACGGGAAATCGCTTTTTTCTTTTCAATACTGAATTTCGTTTCCCGCTGATTCAGTATCTGCAGTTAGGTTTTCCGCCTCTCAGCCTGTTTAATGTGAGCGGTGTGGCATTTTATGATATCGGAGCTGCCTGGAGTGTAACAGACAGCAGATGGTGGAGCCTGGAAGAATTCCAGGGTGTTAATAATGGGCGGTTCAAAGATCTGGTGAGCGGCTATGGTTTCGGAGCGCGGATATATTTTCTGGGATTTCTGGTCAGGTGGGATATTGCCTGGCCATATGATCTGGCAAGATCCGGTAAACCCATTCACTACTGGTCACTCGGTTTGAATTTTTAAAAACCTGGCTTCTGGTTTTTCATTTCGCCCTTACAGGGCGGTGCTGGGAATTTTATTGCTATCACGCCGATAATCGGATCAGACCTCCGGCTGATTTGGTGCTTGGAAATTGGAATTTTATTGGAATCACGCTGATAGGCGGATCCGCCGGCGGACTTTAACCATAAGCCTTTGAGCCCCTGTGCCTCTGATCCATGAGCCTTATACTTCTTATATCCCCCTCTTTTCCAGAAAGATTTTGCTACATTTTTCTATTGGTGGTATATTGATTGGTGATAATCATTAAATATGCGAAAAAGCATGGGAAAAGTTAAAACAGTTTTCATCTGTAACGAATGCGGATACGAACATCCGAAATGGATCGGAAAGTGTCCGAAGTGCGGCAATTGGAACAGTTTTGAGGAATGTGAAACTTTTATACCTGATTCCCGGAAAAAGGCTGGCGCTCCGGCCAACAGCCCCATTCTTTTATCGGACCAATCCTTGCCCCCTGCCGGGCGCATTGTTACGGATATTTCTGAACTGGATCGGGTACTCGGTGGCGGGATATTCAGTGCATCTGTGAACCTGATTGCCGGTGATCCCGGCGTCGGAAAATCGACTCTGTTACTTCAGATGGCCGGTGGGCTCAGCAGGAAAGGCATTTCCGTATTATATATCAGTGCAGAAGAATCTTTCTGGCAGATCCAGGAACGAGCCCGGCGGCTGAAAGCAGACCAGCTCTCGCTTCCGATTTTAATTGAAACCGATTTGGATAATATTCTCTCTCAAATAGAACAGAAAAAGCCGGATGTGGTGATTATTGATTCCATTCAGGCGATTTTTTCGCAGGAAGTTTCCGGAACTTCCGGTAATATCAGCCAGGTTCGGGAATGTTCTTCGCGGCTTTTTCGTTCTGCAAAAGAAAACGGATGGTCGCTTTTTCTGGTGGGGCATATCACCAAGGAGGGAAGCATTGCCGGGCCGAAATTACTTGAACATATGGTGGATGTGGTAATCTATTTTGAAGGTGATACATTATACCAGTATCGGATCCTGAGATCTCTGAAAAACCGTTTCGGTCCGTCACACGAAATCGGACTGTTTGTTATGGAAAGTGAAGG
>JAFGSO010000259.1 GCA_016934605.1 Calditrichota bacterium
GATAATAAGTTCTGATATTTTATGAAAGTGCATGACTTTTTGCCATTCAATAATGGGATTTGTGAATTATTCAGGCTATAAGATATTTTTTAATTTCCTGATCAAATCGAGAAACCAGATTTACAGTTTCGGAAGAATATTTGACATAATCTTAGACACAAAAAATTGCCAAAACCTGTATGATTCAGTTCCTCCACATCTGTTTTTATAAACATTTTTTGATGGGGATAAAAGAAATCAGTTTATTTAAACCTGTTATTTTATAGCTTTTACAGATAATATAATTTTATCGTTAATTCCCGATAGATCTGAGATGTGCTTTGATACTGAAAATGGTATAAATGCAGATAAACCATATGTGAACTTCATTCATTCCTATAAAATAGTGAAACTTACGTTTATCATCTACTGAGACGGCAATTCCGTTCTTCAGCGGCTTTAAAGTAACAATTTTATGAAGTGGAATTTCTACCGTTTCTTTTTCTCCAAAAAAAGTCATTCTTTTACGGGTAAATATAAACACGCCTTCATCTGCCGGAAATACTTTGCTTTCCATTTCTGCCTGAATGCTTCCAGTCACCTCGTTTTTACATAACTGAATTCCCGGAATATTAAAGATCACTCTTTCAACAGCCGGAACCGATGAGCTGGACTGAGGAGCATTAGTATCACTGGTGGTTTTAGTTCGAAACATATTATTCTTTCGCCGGAATTCTGCCAGAAAGTTAGAGAACCGGATGGTCAAAACAAAATACTTATCTGGTAAAAACAAAAAAGTCAGAATACCCCGGGTAACTCAATGGAATCGGGTTGAACAGATGATGTTTAATGTACATGAAATTTTGATACTTCCTGCACATCTCTTTAAGCTTTTCGATTCTTTCATCCAGAATATTCTTTCATCGAGAGTTAGACCTTTTATTTTACCATCTCGATATTTAGATTTCATTTTGGGGCAATAATTCAGTAAGTACTGTGATAATAAAAATTATTCATAGCTGCTGAAATTTTGTAACCCGGCTGCCGGGAGCATCATCTTAGGATTAACAACTATTCACTTTTTTTCGATTCATACCGTAAAAAAAATTCAGATGATGAATTTAAAAAATAGTCGTAATTTTTTAATAGTCACAGCTTTACATCTATTCATTAATTTTAACATAAAGAGGACCATATGAATAAATTCTTCCGGTTCATAAATATGCTGATGATATCCATCGCAACAACAGGCTGGATTTCTTCCGCAAACACTCAAAGCTGGATCAGGGTTGCCGAGATCGATTCAACTTATGTTCTGTCTGTAACCGAACATGGGGGTGCTTTATATGCCAATACCTATTCTCGGGTTTTCAGGAGTCAGGACGCAGGAAATAGCTGGCAACCTGCAGCCGGTCAACCCGGTGCAAATGCCGATTTCTATACACTCTTTTCTGACAATTTTTATCTTTACCTCGGTACACTCGGTGATGGTATTTTCCGGAGTCCTGATAACAGTGAGAGCTGGCAGAGTTTTAATTCCGGACTCCCCGGGGGTGCATACGGCATCGTCGGATTTACCACACTTGGAGACAGCCTGTATGCAGGTACGATCTCCAGTGGGGTCTATGTGACCAATCTTCAAAATCCAGTCTCCTGGTCGGTTTTCAATTCCGGTCTGTTTCAAATGGGCGTGAATTCAATAAATACCAGCGGCAATAATCTGCTAGCCAGTGTTGGATATTACCTGTTTGTACGCTCACGGACTGCTTCTGAGTGGACAAGTGTTGCTCTGGATTCCAGCGGGATACAACGATATGTTTATGAAACCATTCCCGTGAGTCAATACCTGTTTGCCGGAACTGAATACGGTGTTTATCGGGGCACGCTTGATGCACAAAACTGGGGAAAAACCGACATTGCTGCTTTCCCCAATCAGGACGTTGTTGCTTTAACCGCCAGGGGATCACGACTCATCGCAGCACTTTCCAATGCCGGTCAACACTGGATATTCAGCAGCGATGATATGGGTGACAATTGGGAGTTTCGGGCTCATGAATTTGCGGAAGCATTTGATCTTTTCGTATATAACGATCGGTTGTGGGCGGCCCGTTCTGATGGATTGTGGTATTTTGATATGGGTGTCTGGACCGGCATAGAAAATCCTGATTTAAATAATGTTTCCCAATTCCGTTTGAACCAGAATTATCCCAATCCGTTTAATCCCCTTACCACCATTAAGTTTGATTTACCGAAAGCCAGTAAGGTGACTCTGAAAGTGTTTAACATTCTCGGAGAGGAAGTGGATAACCTTGTTTCCGAGAGGCTATCTGCTGGCTCATATGCCTTCGAGTGGGATGCCAGTAGCCTGGCTTCGGGGGTATATCTCTATCGGCTGGAGGCTGAGGGGTTCGTGCAGACCAGAAAGATGATTCTTATACGGTAACACAATTTATATTACTGGTTGTCGAAAAACTGAGAAAACTCTGGATTTATTCCGCGACTTTTTTAATTAATTAATTCTATTTGACTTTCCCCTCAAAAAGTGTAATTTAGGATTGTAATAAATTTTAATATCAAGGATGAATATCTTAATTAATAATCCTCCTTAATTATCCTCCTTTTTAATCTAATTTCATTCCTTGCCTGAATTAGATTTTCAGAA
>JAFGSO010000260.1 GCA_016934605.1 Calditrichota bacterium
AAATTAATGACATATCTTATCTTGTACCCTATTATCATGGAGTTCATGAATTATTCAGGTTAAATAAAATCCTGAAATTATAACCCGAAAGATTTCCGAAAAACATGAATCGCTTTAGCAGGATTGCCGTTCTTATAAATCAGACGTCAGGAACCATAAAAGAGCTCGGTGATGATCCGGAGAGAATAATTACATCTGCGTTTCAGAGAGAAGGATTTGATACGATGTCTATGACCATAGAAGCGGTTCCTGGTTCAGAAATTGAGTCCGCAGCCCGGAAGTTGCTCCGAGAGGAACCGGAATTAATAGTTGCGGGGGGAGGAGATGGAACGGTTAATCTGGTTGTAAACCTAATTCATCACACAGATACGGTACTCGGAATTCTTCCATTGGGCACATTTAATCATTTCGCTCAGGATTCGGGTATTCCGCAAGATCTCGGGAAAGCTATCAGAAATCTGGTAAAGGGAGTTATTAAATCCGTTGACGTAGCTGAGGTGAATGGCCATATATTTGTAAATAATTCTTCTGTGGGCATATATCCTTTGAGCGTAACAGAACGGAAGTATCAGCAGAAAAAATTAAATATTGGTAAAAATCTTGCTATGGCTCTGGCAATTCTCAAAACCACTTTTTGGTTTCCGCGCTATTCCGTGACTGCAGAATCGGCTGATATTGCAAAAACAATCACCTCTCCGGCCATTTTTATCGGCAATAACCGGTATCAGTTATCACCGTTTAAAATTGGTAAACGGGAATCGGTGTCGGAAGGCATCTTATGTGGTTATGCGTTTGAATGTACTCATCATCTGTGTCCGCTTCATTTTCTCTTTCTGCTGATGTTCAACCAGTTAAGATTCTCCGACAAATTTATCGATTTCTATTTCAATGAAGTAAAAATATATTCTGCCAAAAAACATTTAAAGGTCTCGATTGACGGTGAAGTAATAAAGCTAAAGACCCCGCTCCATTACCGAAGTCATCCCAAAACATTGCAGATTATCAGGTCCTCAGACGAAAGAGACAAATGAAAACTATAGTCCATATATCCGATTTACATTTTGGTACCGAAGATCCTGAAATTGTGGAAGACCTTTTCACAGATATAGAAAAATTGAATGCTGATGTTCTGTTGGTGAGTGGAGATCTTACCCAGAGATCCCGAACCAGGCAATTTCTGGCAGCGAAATCCTTCCTCGACCGGTTTACCATTCCGAAGGTGGTAATTCCCGGTAATCATGATATTCCGCTTTACAATGTCATTAAGAGGCTGAGAAAACCTTTTAAACGATTCAAATTTTTTATTTCCGGCGAGGACTTTCCGGAATATGAAGATAATAAAATATCAGTCGTGGGAGTAAACAGTGTTCGTTCCCGGAGATGGAAAGGCGGACGCATCACCGAGAAACAGATCAACCGGCTAAAAAAAATTTTTCAGCAAAAAGATGAGACTCTGATCAAGCTTCTGGCAGTTCATCACAATCTTGTTTTCAGTGAAGAGACAGAAAATAAAAAAAAACAGGTACGGTCAGCCGCGATTCTTCAGGAACTGACCGCTTCACGAATCGATCTGATCCTTATGGGGCATGATCACAAAACATTCATTACCGGGCTGCCTGATCCGGATGCGGAGGTCTACGACAGTATTCTGATTCAGGCCGGTACAGCAGTTTCCCGTCGTACCAGATCCGAAAAAAACAGTTACAATGTTTTGCGGATACAAAACCATCAACTGGAAGTGGAAAGCCGTTCCTATGAAAACAAGTCATTCCGGCACCGGGCATTCTGGAGGTTTGAGAGGATAAACGGTAAGTGGTATCCCGACTGATTCGGGTAAAT
Organism: Calditrichota bacterium; assembly: GCA_016934605.1. Classification (GTDB taxonomy): domain Bacteria; phylum Calditrichota; class Calditrichia; order RBG-13-44-9; family RBG-13-44-9; genus RQOF01. Next base: position 1,840 of record JAFGSO010000260.1, read on the forward strand.
CGATATCAGTCTGTATGGTTAATCTGAGTAATTCACAGATCCCATGATACCACGGCACAAAGTATGGTATGTTAGTAATTTAAAGGAATTTATCGTGTGAAAATGGTTTAAATCCGGGTAATTACTAGACCAGAAATGGTTTAGTCCCGATTTGCCAGCGGGAAATTGAAAGGGAGTTGGGGCTTCTGGGTCATGACTCCTGACACCGCCATCCACTATTCTTCATTCATTTTTTAAATTTCCTTCGGCAAATTTTTTAAAATTTTGGCGCTTCGATTCAACTTTACTCAGATTTTTGGAGAAGAAACTGATGTTGAAGGATTGTTTTTCGACTTTCGATGATCTTAAGCGGAAACCTGTTATAAATATCGATTATGTCCTCATGCTTCCAGGGATGAAGCCGGTGTCCCAGTAAGATTCTTAACCGTGAAAGAAATCCCGGAGGTGATGTGGTGATAATGATATACCCGCGATTTTTCACAATTCTCACAGTTTCACTTAGAAAAACACCAATATCTTCCAGATATTCGGTTATCCCTATTGCTGTAATTATATCTGCAGTATTCTGAAGGAATGGAAGATTGCGGGCATCCGCAACCACATAATGAAAATCATGCAGCTGAGACGCTGTCCTCTTTAGCATTGAATGCGAAAAATCTGTTCCCACCACAAAATCAGATTTTCCGGCCAGAATCTTCAGACTGTTTCCTCGTCCGCTTCCGATGTCCAGGATTATTCCTGAGCTTAAACCCGGGATCAGATCCAGAAATGAATAGATAATTTCGTTCTCATTTTTCAGGATGAGGTAAGAGACGGGATTCAATCGCATAGCATGATAAAACAGAGACTTGATTTTCCACAGTGAGCGGGGCATTTTTTACCGGGGAGCTTTCAGCAGCTTGATGTCATCAATCCAGACCGTACCGGTTCCTTCAATAAAAAGATTTAATCGGATATTACTCGGATTTTCACCCTGCTTCAGATAAAAAGGAGTTTCGAGAACCTGCCAGTTGTTATTTCCTGATAATGTGTTGTTTAAACCGCGGGAAAAATATTCTCCCTTCCCGGGAAAAGCACACCACATTTCAAGATATGTTTTACCCTTTAAATTTTCAGTGCGAACTTTTGCCTGATAAATAAGTTGAGAATTTTCAATATCAATGTCACCTGTTTCAAGGAGAGATAGTGACCCCGGATCCATGGTTTCACATTTCATTGATCCGTTTCCATCCCAGGTGACAGATTTATCCAGAGATAAAGCGGAAGAGGGAATGATTTCTTCCAGGGAATTAAGAGGAAAATTCAGAAGAATTACCCGCTCATTATTGTCGCTGGAACAAACAATAAATAGAGAGAAGCAAGATAGAAAAATGAAATAATACAATTTCGAACGATTCATTTTAGTCTCCGCCTTATAATAGAATCTTTGCGTTCTCAAAACCTGAATGCAATCATGTGTTGTTCAGAATCGAACAGAGAGACAGCTTAGCCCTCCGTCCAGTTTTCTGAATTCTGACATATCTAGAGTGACTGTTTCATATCCGGCATTTTCAATTTTCCGCATGGTGTCCGGAAATCCCGCTGCAATCAGCACTTTGCCATTTATCCAGATACAATTTGCCGCATAGCTTTCATTTTCCCTCACTGGAATGTGCCTGAACTTTTGAAATTCGGGCAGGTCTTCGAACTGCGGAATCATCACTAAATGGTTCCTCTCCAGGTAAGCGACTCCGGATTTCAGGTGAAGCAGGTTTTCCAGGGGTATCAGAGCAGAACCAAAATCATATTTTTTTAAGATTTTCTGTAGCTGACTGGCTCCATGAAGATTTGTTCTTTGGGATAAACCAATAAAATAATAGCCTCCTGCAGCAAGGACATCTCCTGCATCCAGAGTGCCGGGAGCCAGAATTTCGTGAATATCCTTAAAATA
>JAFGSO010000261.1 GCA_016934605.1 Calditrichota bacterium
CAGTGGTGTCGTGAGATTCTGGCAAATTCACCTACGGCGATTCGCTGTCTGAAGGCAGCCATGAATGCCGATTGTGACGGACAGGCAGGATTGCAGGAGCTGGCTGGCTGTGCTACCATGCTTTACTACATGTCAGAAGAAGCTCAGGAGGGAAGAAATGCCTTCGTGGAAAAACGAAAACCCGAGTTTTCAAAATTTAAGAGACAACCTTGACCACAAATCCCTGAAAACTTAAATTAAGAAGAAATAAATTTAAGGGCCGATATTAAATAGAGATCAGATAAGGCATAGAAATTTCAGGATATTACAGAATAAATGAAAAAGTATTCATTTCCTTTCACCTATACCCTTATACCCTATACCCTATACCCTATACCTTTATACCCCTATACCCCTATACCCCCCACACCATCTACCAGCCTAAAATGAAAACTAACCCCCACATCTGGATCCTGGCCAGCAGGCCAAAAACATTATGGGCAGCCATATCTCCGGTGGTTATCGGTTCGGCCATGGCCTACGGAGCCGGGAAGTTTCATCTGCTTTCTGCTCTGCTGGCAGGCACTGCATCAGTCCTGATTCAAATCGGTACTAATTTTGCCAATGATTACTTCGATTTCACCAAGGGTGCCGATCATCATGAACGACTGGGACCGCTGCGGGTAACACAGGCCGGTCTGGTTAAACCTTACCAGATGCGAAATGCCACCATCATCATATTTTCCCTGGCATTCCTCGTTGGCATTTACCTGATCTGGCGGGGAGGCTGGCCGGTATTTATTATCGGAATTCTTTCCATCTTATTCGGTGTTCTTTACACTGCCGGTCCCTATCCTCTGGGATACAACGGACTTGGAGACATATTCGTCCTGATATTTTTCGGAATTGTGGCAGTAGGGGGTACTTATTATGTTCAGACTCTCCAGATAAACTGGCTGGTTATTCTGGCCGGTGTTTCGCCGGGACTGTTTTCCATGGCCATTCTCACGGTAAACAATTTGCGGGATATTAAAACGGATATGGCTGCCGGTAAACGGACACTGGCGGTGCGGTTTGGTGAAAATTTTGCCCGCTGGGAATACCTGGCCAGCGTTCTGATTGCCTGCCTCATTCCCATTTTACTTTATTTTCTGACTTCGAGTCACCTTTATGCGCTTGCCGCCTCATTCGTATTCGTTGGCGCTATCCCTTCAATTAAAACCGTTTTCGAACAGCGGCCGGGAATTATCTTTAATGAAGTGCTGGCTACCACCGGTAAACTGCTGCTTTTATACAGTATTATATTTTCCGCTGGCTGGATTTTATGAATATTACGGGAACAGATATTTTCCGATATTCACTCAAACTTCATAAACCGATTCTCATCCGGAATTTTCACCTTGAACAACGCGACGGTTTTGTCATCAGACTGCGCGGCGAGGAAGAGATTTGCGGAATAGGTGAAATTGCTCCGCTGCCCGGGCTGCATGAAATTGCGCCTGAACAGATCATTCAGGAATTGAAGCAATTCATTCCTGCTCTGACCGGCAGCGAAATTTCAGGCTCACTTTTACAGCTGAACGGCCATTTTGAAACCTTCCTGGGAGAGTCATCACTCTCACCGGTATCCCGCTGTGGTATGGAAATGGCTGTAATGGATTTACTGGCCAGAGAGCGCCAAAAAAATATTTATCAATTATATGATGAAAAAATTGATTGGCGGATTTTGCTCAATGGACTTTTAAATGTCGGGGATGTTCATTTTCTACAGGAAGCTGAAAATCTTTTGGCGAACGGTTATGAGACTCTTAAAATAAAAGTGGGTCGTCAGCCAATGAATCGTGAGATAAATGCTCTGCGAGAATTGAGCAGAATTATCGGTCCGGATGTAAAGCTTAGACTGGATGCCAACCGTGCCTGGCCGCTCGCCAGGGCTGTCTCTTTCGCTCTCTCGGCACCGGCAGAAAAGATTGAATATATAGAAGAACCGGTCCAAAATCCCGAAGAACTGGATAAATTCTTTGAAGAAACCGGCATTCCGGTTGCATTAGATGAAACTCTGGTTCATTCAAATATGATGATTGAAAATCCTCCGTTCGGCACTGCTGCGGTTATTCTCAAACCATCGGTTTTGGGCGGTATTGAGAAATCGGTACAATTGATCCGCCGTCTGAAAGAATTACAGGTTTATCCGGTATTCAGCTCTCCCTACGAATCCGGAATCAGTCTTTCCGTCTGGACACAGCTCGCGGCGGTTTTTGCACGGAAAGATACGGCCATGGGCCTGGATACCTGGCAATGGCTGGATGAAGATCTTCTGGATATACCATTTCAGAGCCATAACGGTGCTCTGAATGTTCTGGAAATAAGTGAAAAATCGCGAAGTATCAATTGGAAAAGGTTGGACCTGATTTTCTCTTCAGGAAAATGAAAGTATCTGATGAATAAATCCGATATCCACATGCAGCTGATGCGAACATTCCGTCAATATCCGAATAATGCTGTTTTTCAGGATGCGACCCGGATTGTTTCCTACCGGGAATTTAACGATTCGGTGAATGCAATGAGCCGGATTTTCCATGAGCGGGGATTTAAAGAGGACAGAATGATTGCTGTACTGGGCGGGAACTGTATTGAATATCTGGTCACGCTTCATGCTCTGTGGAAAATAAAATGTATCCCCGTTCTATTGAACGTTCGTTGGCCTCCTGATTCGATTATCAGAACTTTGCAATCTCTTGGTATCAAAAAAATGCTAACAGGTTCTTCTTATTTTCAGGATATTCCCCATACCTGTTCTGTTTACTCCTTCAGCGATGTAATAAATTCTTCCAGTATGATGACCGGAAGAGATGAATTTTATGGAGAGCTGTTGGATCCTGAACAGGAAGCTACCATTATATTTACCTCCGGAAGTTCAGGAGAGCCCAAAGCGGTTCTTCATACTTTCGGTAATCATCTGTACAGTGCACTCGGATCCAACCAGAACATCGAAGTAATTCCTGGTGATTGCTGGCTGGTTTCTCTTCCACTCTATCATGTGGGAGGTCTGTCCATTACCTTAAGGACTATGCTGGTTGGCGCCACAGCATGGTTTCAAACTGCCGGTACCGATCTCATTTCGGCCATTCCTAATGAAAATATCACTCACCTTTCGCTGGTAGCGACGCAATTGTATCGGCTGCTGCAAAACCAGCAAATCATTCCCCGCCTCAGGAGGTTGAAGGCAATTCTGCTGGGCGGCGGTCCGATTCCCGAAAATCTTATAAAACAAGCGGTAAATTATCAGCTTCCTGTGTATACAAGTTACGGTTCAACAGAGATGAGTTCCCAGGTAACTACCACCAGACCCGGAGATTCACTCGAACATTTACTGACCTCCGGCTGTCTGCTTCCCTTCCGTCAACTTCACTTTTCTGCCGAATCGGAAATTCTGGTGAAAGGTGAGACGCTGTTTAAAGGATATGTTGGTCCGAATGGATTGAAAAAAAATTGTGACAGTGACGGGTGGTTTCATACCGGGGATACCGGAAAGATAGATGATTCAGGATATCTGACTCTGTCGGGTCGAACGGATAATATGTTTATTTCAGGGGGAGAAAATATCCAGCCGGAAGAAATTGAACGATTCGTCAGACATATTTCACAGGTTGAAGAAGTTATTGTGGTTCCGGTGGAGGATTTTGAGTACGGATTCAGGCCTGTTGCATTTGTGAAGCTTAAGAATCGGGAAAGCTGGCAGCCGACGATTAAAGAGATTAAAAATTATCTAAAAAGCAATCTGCCCGGTTATAAACTTCCCGATCGTTATCTGAACTGGCCGAAGGACCAATCGATTCCGGCAGGACTGAAGTTGAATCGAGGATACTTTCGTCAATTAGCAGAAAAGCAGATTTCCACAAAAGACCTCTGAAAACCGTCAGATAAATTAAAGCAAAATATATGGTGTATTATATGATGGCTGGATCAGGTCAAAATTTTTCTGCCCGGATTCTGTGGGCGAATCCGGGCAGAAGGTATCATCCCCATCGATCCCTCAATTATCTCCCAAAAATTCTTTTTAAACCAAATATCGTATTACATTCTGTTATTTAACCAGAAAACTTAATACTTTGCATTCACCCTCTTCGTCAAGATTCTGCCTTACCAGCATAGATATCTGCTTACCCATCTGATACAGTTTACTGGCCTGAAGCGGATTTTCCAGATCGCAATACAGTTCGATGGTGATTTTCGTTCTGTAATCCACATCTGTTAG
>JAFGSO010000262.1 GCA_016934605.1 Calditrichota bacterium
AAAAATAAATCAGGAAATGAAATATTTAAAGTCACAAATCTTTTTTAACTCATTTATGTGAATATCTTTGTGCCGTCATGTCAGCCGGTAGCTCACGCCGAAGGTCGGATCAGTCAGCCGATAGGCTGATCCGCCCACCGGCGTGAGCTTGGTGGTTATGAATTTTCCAGGATCGTGGATTCTTCCCGGGGTCCGTAGTGTCCCGGCGTTAATTTAACAGTCACAGAGATACCGAGAGCATAGAAAAAAAGATCATGGCATTTCATATTCATGTTAGCGTTTGTGAATGAATCAGTTGAAATAGATTAATAACAAGACATTCAATCTGGAATAAGAGAAACAAGCATCAGAATACTTACAAATAGAATGCATTCTCGTAATGGCGTATTTCATATTTTCCGGGATGCCCGTCAACCACGATTACATCAAACTGGTAATCTACATCCGAGGAACCGGACGGATCCGTATCGCGGATATAGAGAGATGCCAGTTTGTACAATTGTCTTTTTTTGGCATATGTGAGACGGAGTTCAGGGGGACCGTATTTTTCAGAGATACCTCCCTTCACTTCTACAAAAATTATACGGTTTCCCTCTCGGGCAATGATGTCAATATCCCCGCGTTCTGCTCCCCAGTTCCTGTGAAGCACAGTATAGGATTTTTTTATCAAATAATCACAGGCTTTTTCTTCTGCCCATTTCCCTTTTTCAAGAGTAGATTTTTGCATCTTCTGATTAGGTCAGTTCTTTTGAATGTTTTTTTCTTGAAGCCGGAAAGCCTTCATTGTGTTTCTAAGAAGCATGGCGATAGTCATTGGTCCCACTCCTCCCGGCACCGGTGTAATGGCAGCGGCTTTCGGTAAAATATCGTCAAAATCCACGTCGCCCGCAAGTCGATATCCTTTTTCATTATCAGATTCCACCCGATTCACTCCTACATCGATTACCACCACCCCTTCCTTCACCATATCTGCCTTCACGATTTCTGCTTTTCCCATGGCGGCAACCAAAATATCTGCATTTAAGGTATATTTTGTTATATCCTCTGCACCGGTATGAACAACGGTCACAACAGCATTAGCACCGGATCTTTTTTGGATGAGCATCATGCTCAGAGGTTTTCCCACAATATTGCTCCGTCCCAGGATGACAACATGTTTCCCTGAAGGATCAATTTTCGATTGTCGCAGAATTTCAATAATACCGGCAGGGGTGGCCGGTTCGAAGATCGATTGACCAACCATCAGTTTCCCGACATTATATGGATGGAAACAATCCACATCTTTCCGGGGAGCAATTGATTCGATGATTTTCTGCTCGTTGATGTGGGCTGGCAGCGGAAGCTGAACCAGCAGTCCATGAAATTGGGGATTCTGATTATAGTCTGCAATTTTGTCCAGTAGTTCATTCTCGCTGATATCTGAATCGAGCTGATCTGTGATGGAATGAATGCCGGTTTCCTCACAGGCTTTGGCCTTCATGTTAACATATACTTCTGAGCTGGGATTTTTTCCAACCAGGATCACCGCCAGTCCCGGTATCCTTCCATGCCGTCTGAATGATTGTACCTCATCCCTTACCTGTTCCCGTATTGTCCTGGCAATAGCTCTGCCGTCAATTATCTTTGCCACTTTTATCGAACTCCTTTTTACTGAAATTCAAGCGTTCAATATTTTCAGCCTTCCCCGTGTTCGGATCAATCGTCAGTATAATTCCGTTAAATCTGAGATTTTCCTTTGCAATGGAATAATAAATATGGGTTTGAAGCATGAATCGGTCAATGGCTTTTTGTGTGTCCATACCGATTACGGAATCGAATGGACCGGTCATACCGGCATCAGTAATGTAAGCCGTCCCGTTGTTAAGAATTCGTTCATCCGCTGTCTGTACATGAGTATGCGTTCCGATCACTGCAGACACTTTTCCGTCCAGGTACCAGGCAAGTGCCTGTTTCTCGGCTGTTGCCTCAGCATGAAAATCGACAACAATGACCGGTGTTTCTGACCGGATACGGCGAACTTCTTTCATCACGGTATTAAATGGGCAATTAATGGGATACATAAAACTTCTTCCCTGAGCATTAATAATGCCTACTTTTAAACCGTCGGCAGTTCTGAGAACCGTGGAACCGACTCCCAGATTACCTTCCGGATAATTGAGAGGACGTAACAGATAGCCGGCATTTGTTACCAGAACCTCTTTTTTACGTGGTTCCCAGATATGATTACCGGAGGTCAGGCAGTCTATTCCCTCTGCTTTGAGCCGCTCCACCTGTTTGGATTGTATCCCTTTTCCCTTATCCAGATTTTCGGCATTGGCAATGATAAAATCAATACCATGGCGTCTTTTCAGACGAGGCAGGACGTCAAAAATGATATCGACTACCTCTTCTCCCACAATATCTGCAATGAATAAAATTTTCATTTACTCACACAACTCCTTAATTGTTTCCCGGTGTGAATTCCGGGGAAATTCAGAATTCTTCTAAAATTCCGAAAATATTGTTTCAGGTGGCATATTCAAAGGCACGATATTCCCTGAGAACCGTCACTTTTATCTGCCCCGGAAATTCCGAATCTGCCTGAATCTTGAAAGCAATTTCCCTGGCAAGCTCCTTAGCCCGGTTATCATCTATATGGTTGCAATTGACAATCACCCGAACTTCCCGTCCCGCCTGAATAGCATGGGCAGTTTCCACTCCTTCAATTCCTGTGGCAATATTTTCGAGGGAGTGCATCCGTTTGATGAAACTTTCCAGGGTCTCCCGGCGTGCTCCCGGCCGGCTGCCTGATATGGAATCTGCCGCGGCCACCAGTATCGTATAGGGTGAAGAAGCATTCTCCTCGTTATGATGGCACTCCACTGCATTCACCACAATTGGATTTTCATTGTATTTTTTCAGGATTTCTGCTCCAACCTGGGTGTGAGGGGAATCCGTATGACGCTCAACTGCCTTGCCGATATCGTGCATCAGACCGGCTCTTTTGGCGATCTTTGGATCAAGGCCCAGTTCTGTTGCCATAATACCTGCCAGATGAGCTACCTCCAGAGAATGATTGAGCACATTTTGTCCATATGAGGTGAGATATTTTAATTTCCCGATCAGTTCAATAATCTCGTCCGGAATTCCGTGAACTCCTACATCCAGCATGGCCTGTTCCCCGATATCCCGGTAGGCATTTTTCATCTCTTCTTCGGTTTTGTGGACGACTTCCTCAATACGGGCGGGATGAATTCTTCCATCCAGAATCAGCTTTTCAATAGAAATTTTGGCAATTTCCCGGCGAAAACTGTTAAAAGAGGAGAGAATTACCACTTCCGGTGTATCATCGATGATAACATCAACACCGGTAACCAGTTCGAATGCCCGAATATTTCGCCCTTCGCGACCGATAATACGTCCCTTCATATCATCATTGGGAAGTGTGACTACCGATACTGTGGCTTCCGCAGACTGCTCGGCAGCGGTTTGCTGGATGGCAGATACCACCACTTCCATGGCTTTTCGCTTACCTTCCAGCTTGGCCTGCTCGAGCACATTATTAACTATTTTCTTTCCTTCTTCCTGTGCTTCCGCTTCCATGTCACGGATAAGCAGTTGTCTCGCTTCTTCCCTGGTAAGACCGGAAACTTCTTCGAGTTTCGCAACCTGCTCTGATATAAGAGTGTTCAGTTCCTCAGTTTTTTTCTGGACATACTGAGATTTCTCATCCACTAATTTCTGCTGAACATTAACATCCTTTTCTTTTTTTTCAATAACTTCGGCTTTACGGTCAATCTCTATCTCCCGATTGTCCAGTTTCTGTTCCTGCCTCTGAAGGCTTTCCCGTTTGTCTTCAATTTCCTGTTCAAGTTTTTGTTTATGCTCAAATAACTCTTCCTGGACTTCAATGAGTTTTTCTTTCTTTAAGGATTCTGCCTCCGATTGTGCATCCTGTAAAATCCGGGCTGCTTCTTCGGTTGCTGCCAGCAATTTTTTATCTGAGGTTACTTTCAGAAAAAGCCAGAGACTGACCATGCCGACTACAAAACCAATTAATATTCCTGCTAACCATTCCATTGCTTCTTATCCTCCAAACTTGCTTTTGTTGGTCCTCAGCTGTAGTCGACTGAGTATTCCATATAAAAATCCCTGAACCATTAGGGCGGATTTGGAAAAGAACCGCATCAAACACGGTGGGTGTTCGCCTAAACGGTTCATGCTTCCTCTTTAGGAGGCTTGCATTAGACGCCTAGAGTCAAACTCCCTTTTTTATGGTGTTGGTTCTTCCCAAATACAACACCCTAACAGATTCAGGGACTATTTTAGAAAATCAGAGTACTGATTTAGAAAAGTGTCTAAGTTCTCCGTAATTTCTTGACTCTTTGATTCTATTTCTTCTACTAATTGATCGTATTTTCGTTTCAAACGAAAAAGTTCATCGCTGATATTAACGGCAGTTAAAACTGCAATCTTTAGGGCCGAATGAACCTGAGAACTTTGCTCCAGTTTGTGCATCTTCTGATCCACATAGGTTGCAAGCTCCTGCACATATTCCGGATCCACATCCGACTTCAGTGCATATTCAGCCCCCATAATTGTTACTTTTACTGAAGATTTTTCCATTTGTAAGCAAAAGAAATTATCTGTTAAAATTCTGATTTTCTATAAATGTAATTGTTCTAATTTGACTGCAAGACGCTCTATTTTTGTTTTAATATGAGTTTCCTTCTCCTTTAATATTTTATTTTCATGCTTTACTTTTTTTAATTCTTCCTTTAATTCCAAAGTTTCATTTTCAATAACCCGGCTATTTAATTTCTGTTCCAATTCTTCAACTTTTTTCTGAAGTTCCCTCTTAATTCCGTTTTGCTTGTTGATAACGATAATTAACTTCTTTATTCTGTCAACCAGTTGTGAATAATTTTTGAGGACAGTCTTTGCTTCCGAATTCATTCTTATGCTCTCAACTTTGCCTGAAATCTCTTGTTCACTGTTAAATAAATTTTGTCCATCAAAACGTTTACTTCATCTTCGGTGAGGGTTCGGTCCATAGCCTGAAAAATAAGGCGGAATGCCAGACTTTTTTTCCCCTCCGGAATCTGTTTCCCCTGATAAATGTCAAAAATATCAACCTGGTGTAAAAGCTTACCGCCTTTCTGGTAAATGGTTGAAAGCAGTTTTTCAGATTCCAAATCCGCATCCACAATTAATGCCAGGTCCCTTTCAACCGATGGAAAACGGGGAATAGGTCGATATTTTTTATCTATTTTGCGGTTTTCGAAAAGCTTTTTTACTGACAGGTCTGCAATGTAAATATCTTGTTCAATTTCCAGGGCTTCACAGATTTTCTGACTCAATTGCCCTAGCGTGCCAATTTCAGTATTCCCGGACTGTAATAATAACCCGTTTTCCTGTAAAAAGTCTGAATCAGAATAAGAAATAAATTGCCAATTGTCAAGCGAAATTTTGCGACAAAAAGCTTCGACAATTCCTTTAATATCATAAAAATCAACCTTCTGCCGTGATGAATACCAGATGTCTTCTTCACGCATCCCGGTGAGGGAAATTATCAGCCGTAAATCTTCCAGCGGTTGTTCGTTCTTATTCTCCGTGGGTATAAAAATGCGGTTAGTCTCAAAAAGCTTCAGATTACCCGATTTACGGTTGATGTTATATTGGACTACCTCGGCCAGACTGGTAATCAGCGAACGTCTTAATCCATCCAGGTCTTTGGAAATTGGATTCATGATCTTACAGACCGGGGTTCCGATGATTTCCTTCCATTTACGGCTGTTGATCATACTGCTGGTAATCACTTCCTGTAAGCCCATTCCGCTGAGGATTTCTTTCAACTGATCGATGAACATATCATACTCATTCATTCTGACCCGGTAATCGACCTCAAAAGTTTGCCGGGCGGGGATATTGTCAAGACCGTATAATCTGGCGACTTCCTCGGCGAGGTCGGCAACCACCGATATGTCCGGTCGAAATGTCGGAATGGTAACTACCTGATTCTGAACGGTCAGATCAATACTTTCCAGAATTTCGGTCATTTCCTCCTGATTCAGGGAGGTTCCCAGTAAACTGTTTATCCGGTCGGTTTCCAGCAGAACGGTTTTTTCAGAAATCTTTTTCGGATATACATCAACCACACCCTGACAGATTTCACCGCTGCATAATTCACCGATAAGCTCGCTGGCACGATTGAGGGCATAGATAGTTCCGTTGGGATCTGCGCCTCGCTCGAACCGCTGGGAGGCCTCAGTGGAAAGTCCCAGATACCTGGAACTCAGCTGAATACTTTCCGGATTGAAGTACGCACTCTCAAGCAAAATGTGACGGGTATCTACATGAACTTCCGAATTCAATCCACCCATGATACCGCCGATCGCCACCGGTTTCTCGGCATCGCAGATCAGAACAGTTCCCTCCCGCAATTGGCGTTCTTTATTGTCCAGGGTGACAAAAGTTTCGCCTTCTCGGGCAGCTCTGACAATAATGCCGGAGCCGGCTATCAGATCCAGATCGAATGCATGAAGCGGATGACCGGTTTCCATCAGTACATAATTCGTAATATCCACCACATTATTAATCGAACGAATTCCGACGGATTCAAGACGTTTTACCAGCCAGCCGGGTGAAGCGCCGATTTTTACATTTCGGATGACCCGAGCAGAATAGCGGGGACACCCCGTGGTATCTTCGATGGTGATTTCGATAAATGAATCGGTCCGCTGTCTGCTTTC
>JAFGSO010000026.1 GCA_016934605.1 Calditrichota bacterium
AATAATATACATAAATACGAATATTCAACGTTCAAAGAATCTCTCCCCCTTCGCCCCTCTCTTCATAAAAGAAGGGGTTGGGGGTGAGATAATAAATTTAATATTGAATGGCTAAGTACATATTTATACACATGTTTTGACTTTTGATACACCCCCCCCAAAGTCACCGGTTATCTATATAAAAAAATTCACCAACATCCCAAACAGTAAACAAATACACCTTATTTTGGACAAGAGTGATTTTCGTGTGAGATCATTTGAAATTACTGTCTGCAGAATATCATTTTGAAGGAAAATTCAAATTTTATCTTACCGGCGTGTTCAATGGATTCAAATTGCTTGTATGGAAATCTACCGGGATTAAGAACGTTTCAGCGGTTTGGGTTTGTCAAAATCAATTTTGACAAACCAGAATTATTCATTTCTATGAATACAATAAAGACCCATCGTCCCGCGCAGATCAAAAAAGTACAAGATGAAATACTGAAATTTTTGTAAATAACTGCAATATCTGTTGACAAAAACGGGTCGGATGCTTCATATTATCGGGAACACAAATTCCGGTCTGCAATTTATTGAAAACAAAAACGTCAAATATTTCCCGAATCCGATTAAATCGCCTGCATAAAAAGAAATTAACCAATGCCATGAATCCCGCACATCCTGCCATAATTAATGCTTCGAGATTCATGATCTATTGATTTTAAATCTTTAAACAGAAGGCAGACCCCCTGAAATCTTAAACCCGTGATGGAAGGAGAAAAAGAATGAAAAAAGTCGTCTGCATTATCAGCATCACGGCTTTTGTGCTGTTGGCATTATTAACCTCCTGCGACAACCAAAAGAAACAAAATGACCTGCTTACACAGATTGAACCACCGGCAGGTATAGTGGAAAATCCCGATACCAGCTGGACCTTCAGCGGCAGCGACACAACTGCCATACCGCCGTCGGCCGGAGAACTTGAGATCATTTCCCACGGTCCCGAGGGAGAAACACAGGGACAGGTACAGATAAAGATTGAATTCCCCCGGCCACTCATTCCCCTGACAACTCTGAGCGATGCCCGCCGGGATGCGGTTCTGCGCCACTTCACCCTGGAACCGCGAATCGAAGGCCGCTTCCGAATCCTGGGAACATCCGCCGTTGTCTTTGAACCGGTTCACAGCCTCCCCATGGCTACCGATTTCACCGTGACAGTTACCCGTGGCCTGCGGGACCTGGAAAACTACCAACTACCGGAAGATTTCAGCTGGACATTCTCCACACCATTACCCGACATCCGGATTACGCCCTCAAACAGCAGTACCGGTGTGGATATTAAAACTGTGATCCAGGTTCGAAGCAGCACCGCACTGGATATGGAATCCCTGAAAGAAAAAACATCCCTCACCGAGACAACAACGGGAAAAAAAGTCGATTTCGAACTGATGGAGAGTGATAAAAATATATCTCCGGAACAGGATATCGGCATGCAAAGGGTGGTCTATGATTATTTTCTGAAACCAGCAAATGTCTTAAGAAAAGACACCCCTTACATCGTAAAAATTGAAGCGGGACTGATGACCTACCGCGGAAACCGCCCGTTACCTCAGCCCGTCATCTCCAATTTCCGGACTTTTCCGCCCTTTCGTTTCAAGGACACCGGTTTTGGGCAGGGATGCGGAGGTCATCTGACCACCAGACCTTATCTCTCATTTACTACCCGGCCTGAGCAGGAAAGTATCAAAGAAAATATTCTGATAAAACCGGAAACCGAGGAATTTCCTTTCTACCTGTACGGTTACGGGGCGAACGACATCGGTATTAATGATTATACCCTGGAACCGAATACTACCTATACCATCATCTTTAAAGAAAACCTGAAAGACACCTATGGCCAGAATCTGGAAAATCCGGGCGAAACGACCATCGTAACCGGAGACCTGACTCCAAAAATGTGGGGTCCTCAGGGTTATCAGATTATTACTCCCAATATCGAACCGAAGCTGGGCATTAAAACGGTAAGAATTCCTTCTGCATTCTACCGGGTCATTGCTCTTAAACCGGAACATATTCTCTTTCGGGAGCGCCTGGACTACTATTATTCTATCAACAAATTCATGGAAAATATCAGAATCCCGGAAAAAAAGGAAGATATTCAGCTGAATGAAGAGGGAATTGGTAAAACTTTTTTCGATCTGTCACCCTACCTGAACAAGGACAACTTCGGTGCCGTGGCTTATTCCTTTAAATCGCCGGTAGTTGAATGTTATGAAAAACCTATTGAATTCAACGGACTTCTTCTGCGCACTAATCTGGGTATCTTTACCCAGTTTCATCCCACTGCAGGAATCATTAAAGTAAATCAGCTGACAGATGGTCTGCCGGTTGCCGGGACAAAAATCAGGCTCTACCGGGAGGATGATCTTCCCCGGCTGGATAAAGCACGGGATTTAATGAGTGAGACCGGCCCACCGAAAATTCAGGCCTGTTTCGAGGGCGTTACCGACGAAAACGGACTGCTGGTAATGACCCCGGAACAGATGGCCAGCTGTACCAAACGAAGGGCTACCAATAAAGCGATCAATGAACTGCTTCCCCCGGAAATGGATCCCGACGATATTATGTACAACAGGGAACGGTTCGGTTTCGCCGAGCCGCC
>JAFGSO010000263.1 GCA_016934605.1 Calditrichota bacterium
AACTCTAATGGAAAGGGAATTTTTTCGCCGGATATTTATTCTGCGATGGATACCGTAAAACATATCATGCCGGGGACGGACAGTACCATGCTGCAGGTGACAATCGAAAATCAGGGGCTTGGCGATCTGCTGTTCAATGCGCAGATAGCCGGCTGGGATGCAGGTAAAAATGAAGGTGCCGGAGGATCCGATACCTATGGTCACATGTGGATCGATAGCGATGAACCCAACGGACCCACATTCGACTGGATTGACATCCGGAACAGCGGTACTGCGGTGATGCTGACTGGAAATAACAGTATTTCCAATGAAATAAACATCGGGTTCCCTTTTGAATTTTATGGAAAATCCTATGAAAAAATACGGGCTTGTACGAATGGATGGCTGAGTTTTGCCACATTTTCTGTGGCGTATAATAATCTGGAACTGCCGAGTATTTTAGCTCCGCGGACCATGCTGGCTCCTATCTGGGACGATTTGATCTTCCAAACTGACAGTAAACTTTACTATAAAAATGAAACCAGTCGTTTCATTGGCCTGTATGAAAACATCTACCGGCTCAGTGGCGAGGGACCATATACCTTTGAAATAATTCTGTTTGACAATGGAAATATTGTCTTTCAATATCTTGAGCTGAACAATCTTCTGGATGATTACACCACAGGAATTCAAAACCACGATGCAGACGATGGACTGACCATCGCCTATAACGAAAATTATCTGCATGACAGTCTTGCTGTTCTGATCAGCAAAGCCACCTGGGTATCAGTGTCCCCAATGAGCGGCTTGATTCCCGCACAGGCAACGATGGATCTTGAACTTAAACTTGTTACCAGGGACTTTCCGGAAGGAGATTTCTGGGCCAGCCTGCAGATTCAGAGCAATGATCCGGATGAAGATCTGTATATTATTCCCATTCATTTAACCGTTTCCAATACCGTAGGACTGGAACTGGTTGAAACAGAAATACCATCTCAATTCAGACTTTTCCAGAATATGCCGAATCCTTTTAATCCGATTACCACCATATCGTATGACCTGCCCGAGAATTCCCGGGTGGAGCTGGTGATCTATAATATGCTCGGGCAGCGGGTGAAGACCCTGGTCAATGGAAAACAACAGGCAAAACATTATGAAATTCGCTGGAACGGAACGAATGATAATGGTGTAAAGGTAGCGTCCGGTGTCTATATTTATCAGCTGAGAGCCGGAAACCAAATGTTTACCAGGAAGATGATTTTGATGAAATAAGGATATAAGGATATAAGGGAATATGGCTGAATACTAACGGATAAAGGCTACCGGATAAAGGAACAAAGAGCAGAAGCAAATAATCAGAAACCAGAAATAAAGTACAGGGGAGTTCACGTGACAACAGGACAAGGATCAGGAGGAAATGTACTGGCTGCTCTTGCCAGTCTTTTCATCCCGGGTCTGGGGCAGCTTTTACAGGGAAGGCTTCTTATGGCCATTATACATTTCGTACTGGCGGGCATTCTCTGGATATTTTTATTGGGTTGGATCATCCATTTGTGGTCCATTCTGGATGCTGCCCGATTTAGTCCCAAACCCCGCTAGACATTCTCTGCCATTGAGGTCAGGATTTCTGTCAGAATATATCAGAATCTTATGGGAAAGACCTGAAACAGTTTATTTTGTTCTGGTGGCGAGACGGTAGAGATAATATCCCAGCACCAGAAAGACTGCAAAAGAAACAATCTCACCCGGAATACCTTTTACCCCGAAGGGCACACCCGCGGGAATCCTGTCAGTAAAAAAGGCATAACCGGCTACCAGAACACCCATTATCCCTTCTCCGGCGATAAGACCGGAACTGAGCAGGATGCCCGATTTTGTCTGTTTTGCAGCTACGCTTTCTTCCCGACGTTTCCGGTGGGCTTCCACCATTCTGCGAATGACCCCACCCACAAAAACCGGTGCCATGGTGGATAGTGGGAGATAAATACCCACTGCAAACGGAAGTGAGGGTACCGAGAGTAATTCAGCCACAATGGCAAAACTGGCACCGATAAGGACCAGGCTCCAGGGAAGATTGGCCTGAAGCACTCCATCAACCACGGTTTTCATCAAAGTGGCCTGAGGTGCGGGAATTTCTTCCGTACCGAAACCGTAAGCTTCACCCAGCGTCATTACGGCGAAAGCAATGAAGAATGCCGAACTGAGAGCTCCGAAAAGTTCACTTCCCTGCTGTTTTTTCGGAGTTGCTCCCAGCAGATAACCGGCCTTGAGATCCTGCGAAATATCGCCGGCGATTGATGCCGCCACGGCAACCACCGTACCGATGGTCAAAACAGCGGTTTTGCTAAGCATATCAGTCCAACCCAGCGCAAAAAAAACTGCACTGGTTCCCAGAAGGGTTACTATGGCCATTCCTGATGTGGGATTGGAGGAAACACCCACCAGACCGACAATACGGGAAGAAACCGTTACAAAAATAAATGCAAAAGCGGCAATTGCCAGGCTTCCGATAATGCGGGTAATAAGCATCTGATCGACTCCGACAACATACGGAGTACTGATGGCAGTTATCAGGAAAAGGAGAACAACTCCGGCCACTATTTTAAATGAAAGATCACGATCTGTACGGATATTAGACTGCACTGCCGCCATTGCTTTGGGTGAAAGCTCTTTTAAGCCAATCTTAAGTGAATTTATCATTGTAGGCAGAGACTTAAATACTGTAATAATGCCGGCAACTGCCACGGCTCCTGCTCCGATATAACGAACATAATTTGTCCAGATATCCCTGGCGGACATTTCGGATATCAGCAAATTGCTTTCCGGAAACATCGGTGATTTCAGAAGCTCACCAAAATGAGCAATTGTCGGGATAATTCCCAGCCACGATATTAGTCCTCCCGCCACCATGATGGCAGCTATCCGAAATCCAAGAATATAACCAACACCCATGAGTGCCGGAGTAGCTTCCAGTGAAATCTGTCCTTTTTTTAAGCCGGGAATGTTAAGATGCACTTTTTCCGGCCAGAGATGAGCGATAGATAAAATACCTTTATAAATAAAACCGATCCCGAGGCCTTGAAAAACATATTTGGCACTGCTTCCTCCCTTGTCAGCAGCAATCAAAACTTCAGCTGCGGCCGTTCCTTCCGGATAGGGCAAAACCCCATG
>JAFGSO010000264.1 GCA_016934605.1 Calditrichota bacterium
AAATTTTACGAAATAATATACAATATTACGAATATTCGGAATTCGAAAAAACTCTCCCCATTCGCCGCCTCTCTTTGTAAGAGAGGGGGTTGGGGGGTGAGTTAATAAGGGCATTCTGAAAAGCGATATTTATATTTGTACACATATTTTGACTTTTGATATAACTCCTTGGGGTTAGGGTAGAATAACATTGATCGTGCTAAAACCTACTCTTTTTCAATTCTGACTGGTAAGGATTTATCTTGAAAATTTTGTTTAAAAACTGATTCATAACTACATAGGTATTATGTTTTATCTGTATAATTGCATGTTTCGAAGCTAAGGGAATAAGCAAATAAATTATTTACACACTGGAATAACACGTTATCATAATGATGAATATGGGTACTATTTTTAACATTTCACCCGTAAAATTCATGAATTTTTATACCCGCATCATTTTATATTCATCCCGTTTCGTCCTTCTCTGTGACCTCTGTGTGCTCAGTGGCAATTCATTAGCCACAGAGGGCCAAAGCACAGAGATAAAGACCGTTGTATTATCTAATGATGGTAAAGTTTGTGAATTAACCAGGTTATATCTTTCTTTTTCGTACTGAAACCTGGTATCTCGAGGACTAATGGTCTATCTTGCCAGATAATTGCCTGTTCAATTTAAAAATCATCTTCCATGACATTTACGCCGTTTTCTTCGCGCACCCGCTGGCGATCTTTTTGTTTGTAATTATTGATGTTAAATCGGATGTTTAGCATTACCAGGGGAGATTCCCGGGTGTATTGCCCGTAATTGTAGAATTCGGGTCCACTGGAGGTATGTTCAAATTTTCCGGTTCCCAAGACATCTCTTACCTGCAGCGTGGCTGAGAGTTGATTCGGCAGGAATTCGTATTTCACCGCGGCATTTGCCATGAAGAATCCTTCACGTTCTCCCTGTGCAGATACGGTGGGACTGCGATAATGACCATCGATCTGAAACTGCAGCGATTGACCGATTTTTATATTATTGCTGATCCGTCCGCCCCAGTTGAAACTTTCCCTCGAGAAACTTTCTCCCAAAAGCATACCCTCCACACGGTAATCGTAGAGATTTCCCAGAATATTGATATTCCAGAATCTTGCGGCGTCTATATTCAAAAGGAGCTCGCTACCCAGAGCATAATCCTTGCCAATATTGTCCACCGAACGCAGGGTGACATTATCAGAATAGACTGAGCGAATCCTTTCGATTTTATTGATAGTTTCCCGGTAGTAGATTTCAGTGGAGAAAAGACTCTTTCCGAAATAGGTTTGAAAACCTGCCTCGTAGGAGTTTATATATTCAGGCTTGAGATCCGGATTCCCGACACGCACATTGTAAGCATCCATCCACGTCATGAAAGGTTCCAGTTCCCATCCGCGGGGACGCTCGATCCGTCGGGTATAACTGACCATCATCTGGTGGCCCCCGGCAAATTGATAGGATGTATGGATACTCGGGAAAAGATCCCAGCGATCAATTGTAAAGCGATCTTCTACACCACTGAATTCAACCGCCCTGTCCGTATATTCTGCACGAAGCCCTCCCTGATATCCGAATTTTTTCCATTCGCCGGAATACAGGGCATAAGTTGCGTGAACATTTCGCTTATATACAGTAGAATTACTGTATTTCGGGAGAGAAATATATGCCCCTGCCGACTCATCATATTCCTGATAATCAGTGTTTTCTTCGGACTTGTCGAATTCGCTCTGCCAGCCGGCTTCAAACTTATTTTTCTCTGAAAATGGATTTGTATAATCCAGTTTTATCCTGGCCTCTGAGCCGGGTCCTGACTCGATAAATCGTTGTCCGTTGGTGATCAGACCTTCATTGGAAATTAATTCATTTATCGTTTTTTCATCGGAATGATCGTTTTCGTATGTTGCCTCTGCATACAATTGATGTCCTTTGCCGGCAAAGCGATGGATAAAGGAAGAATTTATCTGGTAAAATTCACCGGATCTTTCACGTTCGGTTATACTGAAGTAAGACAATCTAGTTGGATTGTTATCTGCCCATTGTGTATAATCTAATTCTGAATCCCTTTGCGATGTTCTGTCGCCATACCGGCCACTGAAACTGAGATTATCTTTTGGACTTAACCGGATATCGAGATTTCCCCGTAATCCCATGGATATCCGTCCCCGGGTTGAATTGCCTTCAGAATAAATATAGGACGATATACCGTTTCGTGTGGTTATATTTTCTTCCAGGCTGCTGCCAGTATAAGTCCGGTTATTATAATCTACACCGAGAATAGTATTATAATCACCGCGTTTCATTTCATAAAGCAGATCGCCACCATATTTTTCATTCAAACCCGCATTCAGGTTTATGAGACCACTCTGACCGGTTTTTTGGGTCTTCTTCAGTATTACATTGATAATACCTGCTGTTCCTTCGGGATCAAATTTTGCTGAGGGATTAGTTATTATTTCAATATTTTCAATTGTACTGGCAGGTATCTGTTCCAGGGCTTCACTGGGCTCCAGCACAGAGGGTCTGCCGTCAATCAACACCCGGAAGCTGCCACTGCCGCGAAGACTCACGTTGCCCTCGATATCGACTGTTACAGAAGGAACATTTTCGAGCACATCTACAGCTGAACCGGATAGCGTGGAGTACTGCTGGTCTACGTTAATCACTTTCTTGTCAATCTGATACGAAATGGGAACTCTTTCACCTTCCACCTGGACTGCATCCACACTCAGAACGGTTTGCCGAAGATAAATCTTCCCCAGATCCACTTCCCGGTTGGAGCGATTGAGCCTGATCGACTCTCTGGTTTCCCGTTCATAACCCAGAAAGAGGATTTCCAGATCGTAAGTACCCGGAGGCACATTTGTCAGTTCGAAATAACCATCTTTATTCGTAACCGTTCCGCTCACCATTGAACTGTCCCGGTGGCTATAGAGGACAATATTGCTGTATTCCAGCGGAACCTGAAATTCACTATCCAGAATTTTTCCTTTAATTGTGCCAGTTAGATTCGGACGATTTCCCTGTGCCATTGCAGAAGCGGACACCAACAGAATTGCCAGAATCAGTGAAGGTACAAATCTTTTCATAGTGTTTTCTTCGATACCGGTTTATGATAAATTCCAATGCAGTGAACTGAAATAATATATGGAAAAGGGTAATCCGATAGAGTAATCTCAGTTCCACCGCTCCCTTCAGTAATCATTTTATTATTAGACACCCGGAATAAATATTTCTTTCGTTTTTTATAATTATACCAATAATATATGAAATTGTACTCCGATCTGGTGATGCCAATATTCATCAAGATATATCAGAGTCAATGCATTATATGTCAGTCTGCCGGAAAAGTTCTTCCTCTTTTTTTAACCCAGACATTTCCCGGTGTCGCATATACATGAATGAAATGATGCTTCGAACGTAGAGCATAGAGCAAAGAGCATAGAGCAAGGATGGTCTAATGAATCTGGGAATGAGAGCAGGTACTTTTATTCGTAGATATTTCGCGAAGAGACAAATTTCTTAAATCTTTTCATGTTGTTCTATTTCCTTTGAGTAAATTTTTAAATTGGTTCACTTATTGCTGGAAAATAGCCGTATCTGTGTCTATAATATAAGATGACAAATGACAGGACTCAGGTTATGGATCTGTGGGTGCTCTATAAACAGATGTTGCGAAGCAGGTTGTTCGAAGAAGCGGTTTCAGTATTATGGAATGAAGGTCTCATTTCAGGAGAAATGCATCTGGGCACCGGTGAGGAAGGCATCATTGCCGGCATTGTAACGCAGTTGCAGGAAGGCGATTCGCTGGCTCTGGACCATCGTGGCACCTCAGCATTACTTATGAGGGGAATCGATCCGATATTACTGATGAAAGAACTACTGGGTCTCCCGGACGGGTTATGCAGCGGTCGAAGTGGGCACATGCATCTTTTTTCTCCGGAACTGCTGGCAGCCTCTTCAGGAATTGTTGGTTCCACCGGTCCGGCGGCAACCGGATTTGCCCTGGCAGCCAGATACCTCAGAACGGGCAAGTTATCCATTTCTTTTTTCGGAGAGGGTGCCATGAACCAAGGTATGATGATGGAAAGCTTTAATCTGGCGGTGACCTGGAATCTGCCTGTCATCTTTGTATGTAAGGATGATAAATGGTCTATTACAACCCATTCCCGGAATATTACGGCAGGAAATCTTACCGATCGGGCTGCTGTTTTTGGTATGCCCACGTATGAAGTGGACGGATCGGACGTTCGGGAGGTCTGGATTTCTGCCAGAAAATGCCTGAATCGTGCCAGAGCCGGACTGGGCCCATCATTCATTCTTGCCACCTGCAGTCATCTGGAAGGTCATTTCCTGGGAGATCCGCTATTGAGGACGGTGCGCAAGCCCCTGTCTGAGCTTCCGGGAATTACAATACCATTAATGAAATCCTTATTGCAATCTGGAGGAGCGTCTGCTCTGAGCAGACTGGAAGGTCTGACCATTATACTCAATCAGGTTGGTAAAACAATCAGAGACAGAAAACGCGAGATACGGGATCCGGTAAAAATTGTGAGAAAACTTCTGGTAACGGAAAAAATGCAACTGGAAAAACTGGAAGCACAAGTTTTTGAGGAGTTGGCAGGGGTGATATCGTCAATAACTTCAGAATAGATTATGCGAAAGATGAAATTTTCAGAAGCTATCGATGATGCGATCGCGCAGGCGATGGCAGCGGATTCACGAATCATCATACTTGGTGAGGATGTCCAGGCACTTCGCCGAAATTTGCTGGTAAGATTCGGAAAGAAAAGGGTGCTGAACACACCCATCAGTGAAGCTGCATTCACCGGGGCAGGTATAACCGCCGCTATGACCGGACTCCGTCCGGTGGTTGAGATAATGCTGGTAGATTTCATCGGAACGGCGATGGACGCCATTCTGAATCATGCCGCAAAGGTGGAGGCTTTCTCCGGTGGTCGCTGGAAAGTGCCGCTGGTCATCCGTGCGACCTGTGGTGGTGGATATGGAGACGGGGGGCAGCATGAGCAAAGTTTATGGGGCTGGCTGGCTCATATTCCGGGAATATCTGTGGTGGTACCATCTACACCGGCAGATGCTGGCGGACTCATGTTTAGCGCCCTGGAACATCCCCATCCAGTGTTCTTTCTGGAACACAAGCTTTTATCCGATATGTGGCTGGACTATCTGGGGGGAGCCTCCCGAAAATCGGTCGATTTCGATGTACCATTTGAAGGAACTTACGGACAGGTTCCTTCAAAATGGACAAAAATTCCTCTGGGGCAGGCTGCAGTTCGAAAAACCGGTACAAATCTGACCATTGTGAGTCTGGGCGTGGGTGTACACCGGTCGCTTGAATGTTCTAAAATTCTGCAGGATAATAATATTTCTGCAGAAATTATCGATCTTCGAACAGTCAGTCCGCTGGATATCAGAACCATTCATGAATCTGTTTCTAAAACCGGATGTCTGCTGGTGGTAGATGAAGACTATCAGGGATTTGGACTGTCCGGTGAAGTGGCTGCGACACTCCTGGAGAGAGGGCTTTCGTTTGAATATGCACGAGTGTGCACCTCCGGAACCATTCCGTTTAGCAGAAAACTGGAGGATGAGGCACTGCCAAATGTGAAAAGGATTCTGGACGCTTCATTGAAGCTCGTTAATAAAAAGGTTTGAATGCCCCGTTCACTGTAAAAGTGTTTGTCGGTTTCTTGATTATGCACTTAGCAGTGCGTTGTTTTCATATTTTATTCAATGTAAAAATATGAGACGGCCGATTCATGAACCATAGAATACATAATTTATTTCTATCAGATAATCGGGGAGTAGATCTAACCATTAAACATCGGGCAGTTAATTCAAATTTTGAAAATCCACTGCAATTATTATCTAATTGATTGAAAAGTATCAATTTATGCCAGCTCTATTTTTTTTACACCTTGTACAATCAGGAATAAAAATAATTGATAAATTTTTTACTTCAGTCAATGAAACTAACAGAGATGAAAAACGTAAATTTCCCATTCAATCTGCACCCGAAAGATGATTTCTTTCGGGGATTAATAATTATATTTATCAGGGAGAACTATCATGGTAGTTAATATAAATCCTGTTGGCTGGTTTGAGATTCCGGCCAGTGATCTGAAACGGGCGAAAAAGTTTTATGAAAGCATCCTGGGGTATGAGCTTCAGTTGACTGACCTGCAAGGAAGTCCGATGGTCTGGTTCCCTTTCGAAGAGGGAATTATGGGAACCAGTGGCGCTTTGATATCATCCGAAGAAATTTTCCCTTCCCATGATGGAACAACGGTCTATTTTACAGTATCGGATCTTGAGGAGACGCTAAATAAAGTAACTGAAAATGGTGGAAAGATTCTGATTTCCAGGACCAGCATCGGGGAACACGGCACCTATGCTCATATTGAGGATAGCGAAGGGAATCGTATCGGGCTTCATTCCCGTGGTTAGTCCTGAATAATAACGGTTCCTTTGAACCCTGTGTCAGTTGCTGGGATTTAGCCAAAGAGGCCACAAAGGACACAGAGATATTTAAAGATAAAAGTTAAAAAAATTCCGGTCTATTTGCTGTAAGCCTGCATTCTTTTTTAGTCTGGTTAATTCACAAATTCTAACATCATTAGACAGTATAATGGTT
>JAFGSO010000027.1 GCA_016934605.1 Calditrichota bacterium
ATACTGGATCTGGATCAGGCAAGCAGAGATATTTTACGAAATCCCATGAGGGAATATCATTTTAATATGCCGGTGAGGATGGATGACGGAAGCTTCAAAGTATTTCGTGGTTATCGTGTTCAACATAACGATGCCAGGGGACCCGGCAAAGGAGGTATTCGGTTTCATCCCCAGGAAACGATTGATACCGTTCGTGCTCTGGCCATGTGGATGACCTGGAAGTGCGCGGTGGTAGATATCCCCCTGGGTGGTAGCAAAGGCGGCGTGGTATGCGATCCCCATAACCTGAGCATGCGAGAACAGGAACTGATATGTCGGGGCTGGGTGAGACAAATTTCACGCGATGTTGGGCCGGTACTTGACGTCCCCGCACCGGATGTGATGACCAATGCCCAGCATATGCTTTGGATGCTGGATGAATACGAGACTGTTATCAATGGGAAATATCCCGGTTTTATTACCGGTAAACCTGTCGGTATGGGTGGATCACTCGGCCGGACAGAGGCAACCGGTTATGGCGTGATATTTACCGTGCGGGAAGCTTTGAAAGAATTGGGACTTCGTCCGGAAGATACTGTGGCCAGCGTTCAGGGTTTCGGAAACGTTTCCCAGTACGCGGTTCAGTTGTTCACCCAGCTGGGTGGTACAGTAATTTGTGTTTCCAGTTGGGATCAGGAAGATCAAACCTCATATACCTTCCGTAAGAAAGACGGTATTAATCTGGCTGAACTGCTGAAAATCACCGACAGATTCGGAGGAATAAACAAGGATAAGGCCAGAGATTTGGGATATGAAGTTCTTCCCGGGGAAGCCTGGCTTGAACAGGAAGTTGATATTCTGATTCCGGCTGCCATCGAAAATCAGATTACAGGTGAAAATGCAAACAAAATTCATAAAAAAGTCAGAATTATTTCGGAAGGTGCAAATGGACCCACTACTCCGGAAGCAGATGAGATAATTCGGGAGCGTGGTATTTTTATGATTCCGGATTTTCTGGCGAATGCCGGAGGTGTCACCTGCAGTTATTTTGAGCAGGTTCAGAGTAATATGAATTATTTCTGGGAAAAGGATGAAGTACTGGGAAAACTGGATGTCAAAATGACGGCTGCTTATCTGGCAGTGAGTGAACTGGCTCGCAAACAGAAGTTGTACATGCGGGATGCAGCCTATGTAATTTCCGTCAGACGGGTGGCGCAGGCCTGCAAAGAGCGCGGCTGGGTATGACAGGATTTTCCAAAATTCAGGATATCATTTTTCGTTGAATTTTGATTCTTTTTTTACTAAACTGCTGTTGCGTACTGAAGACGAGAACAATGATATCTTCCGGATAAGTGAAATGTGTGTAAAATATAACTCCCGTGTTATTACAGCACGGGAGTTATTGTTTTAGAAGCTTATCATCCTGAAAAATGATGGATAAGATGGGTACATTCGAACGAAAATTTTTCAATGCCAGCACGGATTTTACCACCATCGGAAGTGGTTCACTCGGCGGAAAAGCGAATGGGCTTGTCCGGATCAGCAAAATCCTGGAGCAGAATCTGATTCCCAAAAAGTTCCCGGGAATTCATGTTTCAATACCCCGAATGACTGTAATTACCACCGATCTGTTTGACGATTTTATTCATATGAATAACCTACAGGATATTGATTTACAGGATCTTCCGGACGACCGTATTGCTCATACCTTTCAGAATACCAACCTGCCGCCCAGAATCGTAGGAGATCTATATGCACTGATTTCTCAAGTGAAATCACCACTGGCCATCAGATCATCCAGCCTTCTGGAAGATGCCCTTTATGAGCCATTCGCCGGTATATATGAGACAAAGATGACTCCGAATAATCAGTTTGACACAGAGACGCGCTTTGCTAAGCTGGTTGAGGCCATTAAATTTGTCTATTCCTCTGTATATTTTCAGAAAGCCAGAGATTATTTCAAAGCGACCGATCACTGCCTGGAAGAGGAAAAAATGGCAGTTATTATCCAGGAGGTTGTTGGACAAAGATATGGTGATCGTTATTTTCCCGACATTGCCGGCGTTGCCAGATCTTATAATTTTTACCCGGTTGGACATGCCCGGCCGGAAGATGGCATCGTAAACCTGGCATTGGGTCTTGGTAAATCTATCGTGGACGAAGGTATTGCATGGAGCTATTCTCCGGCCTATCCCCGGGCGAATCCCCCCTATAACTCGATTAATGATCTAATGAAACAGACTCAGCGCCATTTCTGGTGCATAAACATGGCTAAAATACCGGTCTACGATCCCATACGGGAAACCGAATATCTGTTGAAACTCGATCTTACAGAAGCCGAACGGGATAATAATCTGAAATTTATTGCTTCCACTTACGATCCGGAATCCGACCGGATTTATCCCGGATTGGCCGGAAAAGGTCCTCGTATACTCAATTTCTCACCTATTCTTCAGATGGGACAGATTCCACTGAACGAACTGATTCAGGAACTTCTCCGGATCGCTGAAGAAGCCATTAAAAAACCGGTGGAAATTGAATTCGCAGTTACACTGGACAGTAAAAAAGGATTGCCTGCCCGATTCGGATTTCTACAGATCCGTCCGATGGTTGTTTCTCACGAGAAGGTGGAAATTCATCCCGATGAAATGGAAGGTGAAGATGTTCTGGTTGCATCTGAGAACGTTCTGGGTAACGGAATTAATAAAAATATTCAGAATATTATATTTGTCAAACCTCAAAAATTTGAGGCCAGATTCACCAGGGAAATTGCACAGCAGATAGAGACCTTAAACGGAATTGCTGCATCCGCCAATCAACATTATCTTCTGATTGGCTTTGGACGCTGGGGCAGTTCCGATCCCTGGCTCGGTATTCCCGCTACCTGGGGTCAGATTTCACATGCGGGTGTTATTGTAGAATCTACATTGCAGGAGATGAATGTGGATCTGAGTCAGGGATCACATTTTTTTCATAATTTGAGCAGCTTTCAGATCAGTTATTTCTCGGTAAAATATACCGGAAAATATAAGATTGACTGGGACTGGCTGAATGCTCAGAAAGTCGTTGAAGAGACAGATTTTGTTAAACTTGTTAAACTTTCCAGACCTTTGACAGTAAAAGTTGATGGAAGAACCGGTAAAGGAGTTATAAAAAAATGATGTCCGACAAAAAATCCTGGGAATTTGTACTTGATGCTCTGAAAGAGCGCGCCAAAGAATTGAACTGTCTTTATCGAATTGAAGAAATATTGAACAACAGGGATATGCCGGTAAATGAAACATTGGACCGGGTTGTAGATGCCATTCCGAATGGATGGCAATATCCGGATGTTTCTGAAGCAATTATTGAATATCAGGGTGAAATATTCCGTTCTGCCGATTTCGAGAAAACCCCCTGGGTTCTACAGGCGGATATAAAAGTGCAGGGAGAGAAGGTAGGATCGGTGGAAGTTTATTACACTGAGGAACGAACCTCCGCGGATGAGGGTCCATTTCTGAAAGAGGAACGGCGGCTGATAAATTCCATCGCGGAACGTCTGGGTCATTATATTTTCCATCGTAATGTGCGTGAAATTTTCCAGAACTGGCAGGCAGCCAGAGACGATCTTTCTGATAAGAGAAAAGGGGAGTGGCAAATAATTATAGATCTGCTTCGCCGCACAGATCAGAATCTTTATTTCCGAATATCCAGGAAGATGATGAATTACCTCTCCTGGCATGGTGTGGAGGAAGCTCAGCAGTTACTTCAACATATCGGTCCCGGACAGGGAAGGCAAAATCTGGAGGAATCCGAGGATATTAACCGTCCACAACAGAAAACAATCTTCCAGAATCAGCTGCAATTAAGTGATCATATCCTGGAAATTGCCGACAGGCATCTGAGTAACAAGGAAATATTTACCTGCATTCAGAAATGGATTCATGAAGATAAATCCAGCTTTTTGATAAGAACACTGGAGAATCAACATTCATCATTGACGGATATCGCCGAAGCACTTACCCGTTATCATCATCTGGCCCCGGAGGGCGTGGAGCTTTCAGATTCTACCAAAAAGGCTCTCAATGTACTGCTGATTCGCCGTTTTTTTACCGATCAGCTGGAGTTCATCAACATTGCCAAAAATTATGTGTCTGTATCGGACTTCCATGAATTATTAATGCATATGATTTATCCCGCCGGTAGCCTGGGTAAGCTTGGCGGGAAAAGTGCAGGCCTGTTTCTGGCCTATAAAATTTTATGCAAAATGGCCCAGGAGCTAGAACTGTGCCGGGATATTAAGCTGCCGAAAACCTGGTATATCAGCTCAGACGGCCTGCTTAATTTTCTCCATTTCAATAATCTTGAAGAGGTGATCGAGCAGAAGTATAAGGAGATTGACCAGGTCCGTCAGGAATATCCGCATATCATTCAGCTTTTCAAAAATTCACAGTTTTCACCTGAAATTATAAAAGGGCTTTCCATAGTTCTGGATGATATCGGAGAGAAACCGATTATTGTCAGGAGCTCCAGTCTGTTAGAAGACCGCCTGGGATCTGCATTTTCCGGCAAATATAAGAGTCTTTTTCTGGCAAATCAGGGTGGCAAGGAACAGCGAATGGAGGCGCTGCTGGATGCCATTGCTGAAGTGTATGCTTCAACTTTCGGGCCGGATCCTATTGAATACCGGGCGGCCAGGGGACTTCTGGATTTTCATGAGGAAATGGCAATTATGATTCAGGAGGTGGTGGGACAAAAGGTTGGACACTATTTCCTGCCGGCATTTGCAGGTGTGGCTTTCAGTAATAATGAATTTCGCTGGTCTCCCCGCATCAAGCGTGATGACGGACTACTGCGGATAGTTCCCGGTTTGGGTACCCGTGCTGTGGATCGTCTGAGCGATGACTATCCGGTTCTGGTGGCACCGGGCCAGCCAAATTTACGGGTGAATGTGACCACGGAAGAAGTCATTCGCTACTCTCCCAAAAAAGTGGATGTTATCGACCTTGAAACGAATCTTTTCGTTACCGTCGAATTTTCAGAACTCATGAAAGAAATCGGGGGATCATATCCCCAGGTAAACAAAATCGTTTCCATTGTTACCGATCATCATTTACAGAAACCGATGGGAGCTCTCCAGGATTATAGTGACCAGGATGTTGTGGTAACTTTTGAAGGATTCGTCTCTGAAGGCAAATTCATAGCCCAGATAAAAGCGATTCTGGAAATTTTGCAGGACAAACTGAATACACCGGTTGATATTGAATTTGCCCACGACGGGAAGTATTTTTACCTCTTGCAATGTCGTCCGCAAAGCTTTTCGGAAGAGTCAGTTGCCGCTCCTATTCCCAAGGAAGTCCCGGAGGACCGAATTATATTTTCTGCAAACCGATATATTTCTAATGGCCGGGTACCTGATATCACTCATATCGTTTATGTGGATCCATCGAAATATGCTGAGATAGGGGATCTTCCCAAGTTAAAGGCAATTGGACGTGCTGTTGGTCGGCTAAACAAGCTTCTGCCTAAAAGAAGATTTATACTGATGGGACCCGGGCGCTGGGGAAGTCGCGGAGATATCAAACTGGGAGTGTCAGTTACCTATTCTGATATAAGCAATACCGCTGTCCTGATTGAAATTGCCAGAAAAAAGGGTAATTATGTGCCGGATCTTTCTTTCGGAACCCATTTTTTCCAGGACTTGGTGGAATCTTCCATTCGGTATCTGCCGCTATATCCGGATGATGAAGGAACAACATTCAATGAACACTTTTTATTGACATCTCTTAATATTCTGAAAGAGATTGCCCCCGAATTCGAGCAACTGGCCGATGTGATCCGGGTAATCGATGTGACCAAAACTACCGATGGCATGATTTTGAAGATTTTGTTGAATGCCGAACTGGACGAAGGAGTCGGTATACTGTCTTCACCTTCAGTTTATGAAGAAGTTCATATCGATCGATCGATTGATTTGTCCAAGAAATCGGATGAACACTGGAGGTGGCGGCTGCGTATGGCCAGGCAGATTGCTTCTCAGATAAATCCGGAGAGGTTTGGTATCCGGGGATTTTATCTTTTTGGAAGTACCAAGAATGCCATCGCCGGACCGGGAAGTGATATTGATATCATGATACATTTTCAGGGGACTGACG
>JAFGSO010000028.1 GCA_016934605.1 Calditrichota bacterium
AATGTTCGCTTCATTTTTTTCTTAAAAGTGAGTTTTTCTCAGTGTCCTCTGTGTGCTCAGTGGCACCTGAAATAGCCACAAAGGGCCCGGAGGGCACAGAGAAAAAAACCATTATACTGTCTAATGATGTTAGAATTTGTGAATTAACCAGGCTAATATATAACTTAAAATAGACATGAGTATTAAAACAAAATACATATTTCTTATTTTTCTGTTTTTATTGGCATGTCGTGATCTTTCAGACCCGCTGATTGATGAAAATTTTACGGTGGTGGGAAAAGTCCGGAGCGCACAAAACGGAAACCTGTTAAATGATATCATTATCGGTTTTAAGAATCCTGCAGTTCCTGATAGCCTGCTCTTTGATTCAGACTCCCTAATACTGGATATTCAAAACTCTTTTTTAGATATTTCAACTTCGCAAAATGGCGATTTTCGATTCGATTTTTTCCTTGCTCCTGAATTTCCATATTCCTACCAATCCATGTTCGCATATAAGAAGGGCATGAAAATCTGGCACTTCACCCCCTCTGTGGATACCGTCTATCATATTCGCAAAAATAGAGATTCTCTGAATATCTCACTTTTGAATTAGTTATTGGTCTGAGATCACTCTTGTCCAAAATAAGGTTTTTTAGCTAACTGTTCTTGATGTTGATGAATTTCGTTATATATATACCCTTCTACTTTAGCCCGGCAATTCATTGCCGGGAAAACAGATATTCCACCATCATATCCGTCCCATCGGGACGGCTGATTACCCGTTTTTCTCCTGAAAAAAAATGGTTTGGTATGCCAAAATTTATTTTAACATACCTTGTGGGAATGCAAATCCAAGTTCACCCATTTCCCTGACCATTACAGGTGTTCGAATTTAAATAGTAAAAAAATTTAATAAGCAATTTTTAAAGAAAAATGCATATCTCAAAATCAATCATTTTGCTTACCTTAATTATTATAATTGGGGCAGCAATTGCAGCCGGAATCGGATTGTTCCTGGAGGATGGCGGAAGATCCTATTTGTTTTCCACACTGCGTGGCCAGACTGTAAAAATCTATGGACAGGGCCTTTATCAATATGACACTCTGTTCTTCGCGGCAGGGTATAAGGGCCAGGATACTGTGGTTCTGTTTCTGGGAATACCTCTACTCCTGATATCAGTCATCCTTTATTGGCGTGGGTCAATTCGGGGACAGCTGCTTTTGACGGGTATACTTGGTTATTTTCTTTATGTTTATTCATCTATGGCTCTGGGTGCTGCCTATAACAGACTTTTTCTCCTTTACATCATCATTTTTTCTTCCAGTTTATTTGCGTTTATTCGGATTTTTTCTTCATTCCGTGTGGAACCGATTTCTGCCTGTATTAAGGGTGGCCTGCCCCGACAAAGTCTTTCGGTTTTCATGATTGCAGCCGGTTTCGTTACACTTTTTGTATGGGGTTCTCCTTTACTTGAAGCTCTTCTTCGGAATGCTCCACCGGACAGACTGGACAGCTACACCACCATGGTAACCTTTGCCCTTGATCTGGCAATTATCACTCCTGCTACATTTCTGTGCGGAATTTATGTGATTCGGAGTAATCCCTGGGGATATGTGATGGCTGCTCCGCTATTAACTCTGGTTATTCTGCTGGCACCGCAAATCATTCTCAGCACTATTTTCCAGAAGTCTGCCGGGGTTGCCTTGACAACCGGCGAAATGAGCGGCCCGGTTGCGGGGTTTGTGTTACTCGGTCTGATTGCATTCTGGTTATTTATTGCAATATTGAGGGCATTACCCATACCACCCGATCGAAGTAATTCTTGATAACAAATCATGTTAGATATATTCTTGTTTTATTTTCTAGTGGAATTCTGGTAAAATAACCTCTATTCACTCATCATTTATCAGTTTCTGATAATACTCTGAAAATTTCTCCATCAGTTGATGAGCAGCAATTTCATCCATTTCATCCAGTTTCACAAGTTTATTAAATACTGTTTCTAACAATCCCAGATTCTCATTAGCTGAAATGCTGACAAAGTATTGAATCAAATCACTTTCCTCACAATTTTGACCTAAAATAAAAAAATCTTTTCCGGACTGTTCACTGAAATTGATGGTCTCATAATCCAATTTCTGTCTTTCCCTTTGATCTCTTAGCTGGAAATGAATTTTTAGTTTTTGGGGATCGTATATAATACTCCACTGCGTATCATGCTGCTTCACATTTTTCAGAATTCCGAAGGCATAATCTTCGGGCGCCATTTTTTGTGCATTTTGAAAATTTTGTAACAAACCGGCTGCCCTGACAAACCGCTCCGGAGACTCCGGTCCGTTTGTAGGAATTCTGTCACCACCAAATCCCTGATGCAGCTTCAGGTATTTGAGGGAATTGTGATAACTGTTATTACTTACTTCCGGGACAGGAAGGTCATCGCCATCATAGCAGAAAATCTTTCCCTCGATGAATTCAATAACCGCGGCATCCCCCGACCGATCACAGATAAAATAATGCAATCCAAAAAGTAATTCTGAAATACATAGACTGTCCAGATTTCTGATCACTTCTCCAACTGTACAATAATTGTCTAGCTGGTATTGAATCCACTGAAGTTCGTTTAAGCTGTATTTGCTTTCATTGGCTGGATAAACGGCAGGTGAGTAGGACAGTTCCTCCACTACCAGTCCTGCCTCATTCATACCGCCCAGCGGGAATTCCTCCCCGAACTGATTAAAGGTCACACTTCCATATTTTGAAACCCAGTGAACCTGTTTTTCATCTGGTTTCACCATGGCAAATTTTGCCACGCTTCTCTTATTAATTATAATAAAACCGTCCCCCACTGGCCAGTCCAGATTTTTCCCTACTAGAATAGTATTCTCTTTTTTAAGACAGAAGGCAGTGCAACCTTTCAGCACCTGACTACTTGCTATATTCAGCGTCACAAAAAGAAATACTATTATTCTGAATATGTTACTCATTATCTTTTATCTTGATTTAAAAGTTTCGTTATCCCGGAGTATCTCTATTTCAATATCATTGCTTGTGTAAAAAAAATAATTTATCATGTTAATTATCTGCCCTATGAAGTGTTAAAAGATAATCTGTAAACATACTAAAAATATCCCAGCTTCTACCATTATTTCCATTTTTCCAGTTACCACCGGTAGTTACTAT
>JAFGSO010000265.1 GCA_016934605.1 Calditrichota bacterium
CCTTTCGGCTGACTGATCCGCCCACCGGCGTGATCTTGATGGTTATGAATTTTCCAGGTTAAAGGTTTTCCAGGAAGGTATAAGATCAAAGAACACTACAAAGTGGTCGTTTCGTGAAAAAGCAGGAAATAAGGATCAAAGACAGGCCAAGCAGGTCTTCGGCAACATAAAGTATTTTCCATTTGATAACAAGATTTGTTTTACAGAGATGAGTGACGATGGGGACATTAATTATTCAATTCATAGCAGGTCTCGTTTTTCTGATTGGGGGAGCCGAGCTGCTGGTGAGAGGATCATCCCGCCTGGCTTCCTTTGTTGGAATCCCGCCGCTGATTATCGGCCTTACCGTTGTGGCATTTGGAACCAGTTCACCTGAACTGGCTGTCAGTTTACGGTCCAGCCTGGAAGGGACGCCGGATATTGCCATGGGTAATGTGATCGGAAGTAATATTTTTAATATTCTTCTGATTCTGGGCATTTCTGCGCTCATAAGGCCTCTGCTGGTTTCCGGACAACTTGTCAGACTGGATGTTCCGATCATGCTTGGTGTCTCTCTGTTGCTGTTATTTTTTGCCCTGAATGGCTCGATAGGTCGCGTTGAAGGTGGAATTCTCTTTATCGGTGCGCTTGCTTATACCATTTTTCTAATCAAACTGGCTTTCAATGATAGAAAGGGCAGGGACAACGAATTTTCCCGTCAGTATTTCCGGAATGGAAAAAAATTGAGTCAAAGATTAATTATTGATATTTTTTTTATTATTGTCGGGCTTCTGCTGCTCGTTTTCGGATCCCGTTTCCTGATCAGCAGTTCTGTAGTACTGGCCGGTCTTTTAGGTGTGGGAGAACTGGTGATCGGCCTTACCATTATAGCTGCGGGTACCTCTCTTCCTGAGGTGGCAACTTCAATTACGGCCAGCCTGAAAGGCGAACGCGATATTGCGATTGGAAATGCTGTAGGCAGCAATATTTTTAATATTCTGGTTGTTCTGGGATTGACTGCTCTGGTTTCTCCCGGCGGAATACCAGTTTCACCCGCTGTCCTAAAATTTGATATGCCGGTAATGATTGCAGTTGCCCTGGCCTGTCTGCCCATTTTCTTCACCGGCGGAATTATTTCCAGATGGGAGGGGGCTCTTTTTCTGGCTTACTACGTATCATATACACTCTACCTGATTCTGGAAGCTTCTGCTCATGAATCCATTCCGTTTTTTGGTATGATATTTCAGATATTTATTATTCCCCTTACCGTTATTACATTGATAGTGATAAGCTGGCAGGCATTCCGGAAAAAATCCGGAAGGTCTTGATAAATACATTTTATTTCTTAAGATGGATTCGTCAAAGGATTTTAAAGAGAGTGCAGGGCCATACATAGATTAACATGAATCAACCGACACATCCAGGAAAGTATTCGGGATCTAAACTAATCTCGCATGTTACATGATTGAATCCAATTTTAAGATATTATTGTAATAATGATGGCCTGCATCTATGTTTCAGTGTAAAAGCTTTTTCTCGGAAGTTTATCATTCTCTATTTTTTTCCCTGGTGAAGTCAGTGTAATGAAGAAATACTTTTAAGCCACGATCCGCGATGCAGAAAAATATTAAATTGTGAAAAAAAAGTTATGTGAGGAATTTGTTCTGATGAAAAAACCAGATAATAAAGCACCAAAACATCTTAATGGTGAAATAGACATTCGTCAAATGGAACTGGGTGATTTACCTGTCTGTTTCTCTATCGGTGAAGAAATTTTTACGGCGGAAAAGTGGCCGAATCTGTACAGAACATGGGATGAATATGAATTATTGGATTCTTATGCCTCCGAGAGTGAATTGTGTCTTGTGGCAGAGATTGACGGAAAAATTGCCGGTTTTGCACTGGGTACTATGATTGAAAAACGGCGGAGTGCCTGGATGTACGGTTATCTGAAATGGATTGGTGTCCGTCCGGACATTAAAAGATCGGGAATCGGAACGAAATTATTTGACAGGCTTACTGAACTTTTTATTGAGCGGGGTGCCCGGATGATGCTGGTGGACACGGAAGCAGAAAACCATGAAGCCATCCAGTTTTTCCGGAAACAAGGATTCGGACAGGAAATAAAACATATTTATTTGTCACGCAATCTGTCGTCCCATCCGGGATATCTGAAAAGAAAAGCAGTTTTGAGAAAACTGAAAAAAGGGGAAATACGGAATTAAAAGCCACCAGGGCATATTTTCCTGAAAAATTATCCAGGCATGAAAATTAAAACAGGAAAAATGGACATCTGTAGTTTTATTAATCCGGTACGTCTTAAAAGGCTCTTGGTTGATTCAGTCAATCAATACAGCCCGTCATTTGCTGAATTCCCAGCTCTCACAGTTTTTACCCAGTTCCTCAGAGAAAATAACCTCAAGTATTCGCTTCAGAGGATTAATCCTGAGATAGCCGGTAGCAACCGTTCCAATATCATCTGTTCTCTGGGTCCGGAACCCATCGGTCTGCTCTTTGTGGGGCATGTGGATACGGTGGATCTGTGGCATGAAGGAGGACACCAAGCTGTGCTGAAAGGTGAGCGAATTTATGGACTGGGAACAGCCGACATGAAAGGGGGGTGCTCTGCCATGCTGGAGGCCCTGGCGGTGATAAAGGAAAGCGATATGCAATTGAGTCGGGGGGTTGGAGTTGCCCTGGTAGTGGGCGAGGAACAATACGGTGACGGATCCCAGCTACTCAGCCGGGATTATTCGGCTCCGCTGGTGATTATTGGAGAACCAACCAACCTGATGCCCTGTCTCTCCCATTACGGGTATTTGGAGATACAGTTTTCCGGTAAGGGAGAACGGGCCCATGCTGCCCTGCCGGAAATCGGTGCGAATGCCATTCATGCCATGCTGGACTGGATGCTCCGCATACTGAATGAATGCGGTGAACTTTCTTATGCGGCTGAACTGGCAGTTAATCCCAGAGAAATCCAGGGAGGTGAACCGAGCTTCGTTGTTGCAGATTCCTGTGAGGCGCTGGTGGATATTCACCTGCCTCCAAAAATTTCTTCAGATGATATTGAAAAAATTATTGAAGAAACCCGTAAAGAAACGATCGATTCCTATAAAAATATTGATTTGAATTATCAGAAGCTGTTTTCGACTGGAGGTTTTGAACAGAATGCCAGTCATAAAGTGTTTAATCCGCTCAGAAATGTTTTTGAGGAATTGGGAAGACCCTGGATGCCGGGAATTTTCCGGTCACAGTCTGATGCTGTCTTTTTTAAGAAGCCGGATAACAACGTGGTCATCTGCGGTCCGGGTGATCTGGCAGTTGCTCACCGACGAAACGAATTTGTGTCGTTACCGGATGTTGAAACGGCTGCCCGTATCTATCTGTCTCTGATTCGGGAAGTCTGTGCAGACACCTGATTTTTTATCATAGAGGGAATAAAAATGTTTCGGATACGGAGAATTTACGATACGGTTATACCTGCGAATAAAACGGCTATTTCTCAAGTTCAGTCAATTCTGAAAACTCAGTTTCCCTTCATCAGGGAGGAAGAAATCAGAAAAATACCGGATGTACTCCGGAATCCTCTCAAACATGGATTCCGTTCCATTCTGTTTGTCGCCGACGATCTGCGGGGAAATGTACAGGGATTTTCCCTTTTGCTGCATGAGCCTAATTTAAACTTTTGTTATCTGGACTACATTTCATCAGCCAGAAAAATTGTGGGACGGGGGATTGGTGCGGCTCTTTACCAGAGAACCCGTTACGAAGCCTTACAGCTGGGAGTCATCGGGATATTTTTTGAGTGTCTGCCTGACGATCCCGAGTTATCCCGGAATGAGAAGATCCGCGAGCAGAATATGGCACGTCTCAAATTTTATGAGAGGTTCGGTGCCAGGCCTGTAATCAATACGGCCTATGAGACGTCTCTGGATCCGGAGGACGATAATCCACCCTATCTGGTCTTTGACGATCTGGGACAGAATATTCCATTGTCCCGCAGAGAGGCACAATCTGTGGTAAAAGTGATTTTGGAACGAAAATATGCTGAGATGTGTCCCAGAGAATATGTGGATATGGTAGTATCTTCTTTTAAAGATGATCCTGTACGGTTGCGGAAACCGCGGTATATCAGAAAAGAAATAAGAGTGGTGGAAAAAGTAGAACCGGTTCCGAATGATCAGAAAATAACGCTTGTTATCAACGACAAACATGACATTCATCATGTCCGAGAACGGGGATATGTGGAGTCACCCATAAGGATTAAAACCATTCTTCAAGCTATCGAAGGGTCGGGATTATTCAGAGAAATTCCGGTAAAGAAATTCCCGGAAAAGTATATCCGGTCTGTCCATGATATTAAATTCATAAACTATTTTAAAAAAGTATGCTTTCGTCTGCCTGAAGGGAAATCCATTTATCCCTATGTTTTTCCTATCCGTAATGCCACCCGTCCCCCTAAAGAACTTGCAGTCCGTGCCGGATATTTTTGCATTGATACTTTTACTCCGCTCAACCGTAATGCATATCTGGCGGCCAAACGGGCTGTTGATTGTGCTTTGACGTCGGTGGAAAGTATTCTGGCAGGTACTCCCCTCGCTTATGCACTGATCCGTCCTCCTGGACATCATGCTGAATGGAGCAGTTTTGGCGGATTCTGCTACTTCAACAGCAATGCAGCTGCCGCAGATTATCTGAGCAGGTATGGAAAGGTAGCTATTCTGGATATAGATTATCATCATGGAAATGGACAACAGGATATTTTTTACCAGAGGGATGATGTTCTAACCATTTCAATTCATGGACATCCCAGTTTTGCTTACCCGTATTTCAGCGGTTTTTCTTCTGAGAAAGGTTTCGGATCGGGAGAGGGCTTTAATGTGAATTATCCCCTTCCGGAAAAAGTAGACGGGCGAAAATATCGCCAGACTCTGGAAAGCGCTCTGAAAAAAATAACAAAATTCAGGGCCGACTTTTTAATTGTGGCTCTGGGATTGGATACTGCCAGAGGAGATCCCACCGGTTCCTGGAACCTTTCTGCCAAAGATTTTTCCGAAAACGGGCGATTGATTGGCCAGCTGAAGATCCCGGTACTTGTGGTTCAGGAGGGGGGATATAATCAGAGGAATATTGGGATAAACGTCCGGAATTTTTTTAACGGCCTGCTGGAAGGATTTTTTGGAAAATCAGAGAAAAGCTGAAAAATGCCCGGTTGTCCGGGAGATCATTAAATAGATTGTTTTTCGTCTGGAAATTTTTTAGATATAGAAGAAGAGTTCCTCTTTTTACAAAACATGCAATGACAAAAGCGGAGGAGAACGATGAAATTCAGTACGGCATTACGCCAGCAGACCCGACGCAGACTAGAACGGCTTGGGGAAGTGGATATTGTTGTGGGAGTACCCTGTTTCAATAACGATTCAACTATCAGCCATGTCATCAAGACAGTGGAAGAGGGTTTACATATAAATTATCCTGACCGACGCTGTGTGGTAATTGTGGCCGATGGGGGATCGGTGGATGATTCCAGAGAGGCCAGTGATGAACTGGAAGCCAGTCCCTGGATCGAGAGAATTGTATCTATTTACCGCGGTCTTCCGGGAAAAGGATCGGCGGTACGGGCGATTTTTGAAGCGTCTCATATGCTGCAGGCAAAAGTATGTTTATTGTTTGATTCGGATCTGAGGTCAATCACACCGGATTGGGTGAAATGTATGGCAGACGTAGTACTGTCGGATGGTGTTGATTTTGTAGCGCCTTATTATACACGTTATAAATATGATGGTACAATTACTAACAATATCGTCTATAATCTTACCAGGGCACTTTATGGTTTCCGGGTACGCCAGCCAATCGGAGGCGATTTTGCATTTTCCCTTCCACTTATCGAGAAGTATTTACCAAGACCTGCATGGGAGACAGATGTGGCCAGATTCGGCATCGATATCTGGCTGACAACGATAGCCATGGTGCATAAAGTAAAGATAGCACAGGCTAATCTCGGTGTGAAGATTCATGACGTGAAAGATCCGGCAGAAGCCCTGGGACCCATGTTCAGGCAGGTGGTTTCTACCCTCCTCATTATGATGGAAGAAAATGAGGCGGTTTGGAAAAAAGTGAAGCGCAGCAAAAAAGTGCCAATCGTTGGTCCAGCCCTTAAAATAGAACCGAAACCTTTTGCCATCAATGTTACAAAACTGGTAGATGATTTTAAGATTGGTTACAATAATTACAAGGAAATCTGGAAGAAAATAATCGCTGAAGACGAATGGAAGGTCATAGAAAGTCTGGCAGAGAGGGATGAAAAAGATTTTATATTCAAGACGGAAATCTGGGCAAAAATTCTCTACGATCTGGCTGCCGCGTTTCATCACTGGAAAGGTAATCGCCAGGTGATGTTATCTTTGATGACTCCGCTCTATTTCGCAAGAGTTGCCTCATTTGTCAATAAAACTCTGGATATGAGCAATGAAGAAGCAGAAGAAGTTGTGGAAGAGCAGGCGGAAGTTTTCGAGAGGACGAAGGATTATCTGATTAAACGCTGGGATATGGAGGTCACGTACGGAACCTGAGGTAATGAAAGTTTGAAAATTTACAGTTCCCTCCGGACTCAGGAAGGTTCTTCCGGTGGCCTGGTCCCCGGTTTGCCCTCCAGCCGGTTATCATAAAAACGTGTGGTAGGATAGGCAAAATCAATATCGTCATTTTCGGCGAATGTTCTGAGAATAGCCTCCCATATTTCCTGTTCACTTCCCCGGCGTCGACGTGGTTCCACCATGTAACGGATGGTGAGCAAAACACCGCTGTCTTTTACGGTGGTATAAACCGTTGGTGTGAGAGCTGTGTAGAAAACCATAAATTTCTTGCTGGCTTCCTTGATACGTTTTTCCGCTTCGGCACTGAGATTCAATGCATAGGTGTTTGCTATATCCAGAAGTATTGTTTTTGCTTTTTCCCAATGACTTTCGAAGGTAATGAGGACCGGTATTTCGTGCCAGATAAACTGGAATCCCTGGCTGTAATTGGCCAGAGAATCGGTAAGAACCAGGCTATTCGGTACATGAACTATTCTACCGGTACTCTGATCGGAATCCACCCAGTTGCCGATTTCCATCAGACTGAATTTGAAAACCCGGATATCAATTACATCGCCGCGGTACTTGCCGATTTCAATCCGATCCCCCACTGTGAATGGCCTTCTCCACAGAATAAATATCCAGCCGGCAAAACTGGTTACGATATCCCGGAGTGCAATGGCAAGCCCGGCAGTAATTAATCCCAGGAATGTTGCCAGCGATTGAATTCCCGCAAACCACACCCGAATGACCAGGAAAAAGCCAATGGCTACGACAACATAGGTAGTTGTTTTCCGCCATCGGTAACGCGACTGGACATCATCAGTCTGGCGCCAGACTATACTCAGGATGATTGCCCGCAGAATAATCAAGACAATTATAACTGCAACAGACGTAAACAATTTCTGCTGACTATGGGAGGCTAACCCGGTAAAATCCTGTATCCAGTTTGAGATTTTATCTTCCATGGGATATTCACTGATAATTATTTAATCTGGTTAATAGCATGAACATGAACAACATTATACAATACGATGATCTTTGTCTCTGTGTGCTGGTGTGCTCTGAGGCTATTATTTATTGGCCACTGGGGCACAGAGCACAGAGAGAAGGCCGAACAGGACTGAATACAAGAATACAAGATACAAGAGAACAAGAGAGTACAAAATACAAAGTACAAAGACCAAAATATTATGATGTTATGTCTTTATGTTAGTCCTCAAGGGACAATAAATTTTAGCCAGCGACTTCAGTC
>JAFGSO010000004.1 GCA_016934605.1 Calditrichota bacterium
GCCACGAAGTGGTCCCTTCGGGAGAATCCATTTCTTATTGATTTTAATGAATTTCCAAACAAGTTAGCCGAGACCATTTTTCATTGTTTTCAAATTTTCACACAGGCTCTTAAAAAAAGGGAATTGGAGGATGAGTTAATAGAAATATGTAGAGTCATTTTATTTGTACTTATATACGATATTTTAACTTTTGATATATCATCAGCAATGAATCCATTTTTCACGCTTTTATTTTTCGAAGGTCAGAAAAAATTTCGAAAAAATCGATATTGAAATGGTATATCTTTCAATTCTGTGATAGTGGGATTT
Organism: Calditrichota bacterium; assembly: GCA_016934605.1. GTDB lineage: Bacteria > Calditrichota > Calditrichia > RBG-13-44-9 > RBG-13-44-9 > RQOF01. The sequence continues at coordinate 310 of JAFGSO010000004.1, forward strand.
CTTTGAATTTTGTCTTAATTTTTTTCAACTATTTGTTTCGCATCCATATCAAAATACCCAATAATATATTGTAAATATTAGTATTATAATAAATTTTTGTTTTTTCTTCCGGATTTCAAAAAAAATAAAAAAATAAAAGTTAACTCTTGCATTTTATGAATTTTGTATTATAATTTATGGGTGGTTGAAAGTGGGGCATTTTCCATCGAAATACATTAAAGATAACGTTTGATATCCATGGAAGAATATTTTGGTCGTTATACCAATGTGCTGGACGCGAAAGGCAGGATAAATTTACCTGCCCGATTCCGGGATCTTACCCGGAAAGATGAAGATGGTGAGCGGATCTTTATTCTTACCCGTGGTACTGAACGTTATATCGCCATGTTCACGATTCAGGAATGGCGTCGGAAAGTGGATGAACTCGAGCTAAAAGTGAGTGACGGGGCACAGCGACGCGTTTTGAATCGGCGAATCAATTATCATGCATCGCACCAGAAAGTAGACAAGCAAGGTCGCATAAATATACCCGCTGATCTCATCGAATATGCCCATCTGGAAAAAGACGTGGTAGTCCTGGGTACGGGCAAAAAGATTGAGATCTGGAATCCTGTGGAATTACAGAATTTTCTGCAGATGAAGGAGACACAATATCAGCAACTTTCGAGTTTCCTTGATTTTTAATTTATTTTCACTGAAAAAATGCGACAGAATGAATTCCACAGACCGGTTTTGGCTGAACAAGCAGTGGATCTGCTGATAACAGATCCCGGGGGTATATATGTTGATGCAACCACGGGTGGTGGCGGCCATTCTAAGCTGATTATGCAACGATTGAGTAGTCATGGACGACTGCTCTGCATCGATGCGGATCCTGATGCTATTCATTACGCCCGTGAACAATTGAAAGGTTTTGAGAACAGGATATTCCGGCTGATGTATTTCGATCAGGCCGATATCGCTTTACTGGAAGAAAATATGTTGCCTGCAACTGGTTTTCTATTCGATCTGGGGATATCATCTTTCCAGATAGACCGGAAAGAAAAGGGATTCGCTTTCCAGGGGAGCGGTCCGCTCGACATGCGTTTTGATCCGACGAATCCTTTATCGGCGGAGACAGTGGTTAATGAATATCCCAAAGAAAAGCTGGAAACTATTTTCCGGGAATATGGTGAAGAACGGCAGTGGCGGCGGATTGCTGATAAAATTGCACAGGTACGTGGTAAAAATCGAATAAAAAATACAGCTGAACTGGCAGAGATTATCAGATCCGCAATTCCATCGGTTCAGCTGAATAAAACTCTGGCCAGGATTTTTCAGGCGATCCGGATAGAGGTGAATGACGAGCTGCATCGGCTGGAACGGGCTTTGAATAAAGCATTTTGTTGTCTGGATCGGGCCGGACGTATTGTGGTGATTTCCTATCATTCTCTGGAAGATCGCATTGTAAAGGAATTTTTCAGGGAAAAGGAAAGGGATTGTATATGTCCGCCGGATTTTCCGCAGTGTGTATGTGATAAAAGACAGGAGATGCACATTTTGACCCGCAGACCTGTCACATCTTCTGAAAACGAGATCAGGGAGAATCCCCGCAGCCGGAGTGCCAGAATGCGGGCAGCTGAAAAAACGGTGAATTATTCCGGTATCCTATGAAAACTGAATACAGACGGAACAGAAAAAAGAATCCCATTTTCTATCATGTTAAACTGGGGGCTTCATCGGCAGCATCAAATTTTCTGTCGGCCTTCGGATTATTTGTGGTACTGCTGCTGCTGACACTTTTTTTTATACTGTTCCAGTGGAAGAATGTGGAAATACGGGCTCATCTGCAGGAAATAGACAGACTGAATCAGGAAGTTCTGGCATTAAATGCTGAGAACAGCCGCCTTGAAAGTCTGCGTAATTCCCTCCTGAAAGAGGTTCCGGAAAAGGCCCGCCAGAAAATGGAGCTGTTTGTTCCGGATACGCCTCCCGGAAAGATTTTGGTAAGTCAAAGAATATTAATGAGATATGAAAACAAAAAATAAAAAATTTAACCATACTCCGGCAAGAATGATTCAGCAAAATGGTCACACAAATTTCAGGCTTGGCTTTATATTCCTGGCGGTCTTTGGTGTTTTCCTGCTGATCGGTTGGAAACTGGTTAAAGTGCAGATTGTAGATTATGCCTATTATAAAGACAAAGCAGATAATAATGTTAAAAACCGGTTGATTTTAGCAGCGCGGCGTGGTGCTGTTCTGGATCGCCAGGGAAATATTCTGGCAAAGGACATTCTTCATTATTCGGTAGCACTTGCCGGAACAAGATTGAAGAAAAAACAGGAAGTTTTTAAGGAAATTGAATCATCTCTGAAGATTCCGCTTTCCACCCTGGAAAGAAAAATCAGGAAGAATCCGGAATTCGTCTATGTGGCTCAGAAAGTACTTCCCTCTGATGTGGAAAATTTGAGAAAGCTGCGGGATCCCGGTGTCATTCTGGAAAAGCGTTTTCTGCGCGTCTACCCCTACACTGTCAATGCCGCCCATCTGCTGGGTTTCTGTGACACGGATAATAACCCACTGGGGGGCATCGAATACCAGTATAATAATTTTCTGCAGGGGAAACCAGGATGGATGATTGCCCAGCGGGATGCTCTCGGCAATCAGGTCCCTGACCTGAATTTTCCGGGAGAAGAATCCATCGATGGCATGAATATCCATCTGACCCTGGATATCGATTACCAGATTATTCTGGATGAAGAAATGAAAAAAGCGGTTCAGAAGAGCAGGGCGGCAGACGGAATGGCAATTCTGATGGACCCTTCAACCGGTGAAATTCTGGCGTTGTCCAACTACCCTTATTTTAATCCTGAAGAACCAAATCGGTATCCTGCTGAAATATTAAAGAACAGATCAATAACGGATGTCTTCGAACCCGGGTCAACTTTTAAAATAGTAACCATGGCGGCAGCCCTGGAACACCTGAATGTCAATCTGGATCAGGATATCTTTTATTGTGAAAATGGAAAATATCGGTCCCTGGGGCTTTCCTTCGGAGATTATAAGAAATATGGATGGCTTACTGTCCGCCGAATTTTTGAAAACTCCAGCAATATTGGCGTGGTAAAGATTGCCGAAAAATTAAATAAAGAAGTAATGTTTCGTTATGTTCGTAACTTCGGATTCGGCATGCCTACCGGAGTGGATTTACCCGGCGAGAGCGCGGGTATCCTGAGCAGTCTGGAAAAATTTTCTCGAACAACTCATCTTTTTATGAGTTTTGGCTATGAAATTGGAGTGACACCACTTCAATTAATAACGGCATACTGTGCTGTGGCAAATGGGGGATTTCTGATGAAGCCGTTTCTGATGAGCTCCATCGATGGCGAGGGCGACCGAAAAATACGGCAGAACAGACCGCAAAAGATCCGCCAGGTTATCTCTGAAGAGACTTCGGCCATAATGACCGATGTGCTACAGGGAGTGGTAAAAAACGGAACCGGTCATGAAGCCTACCTGGAGTCGTTTTCAATTGCCGGAAAAACAGGGACTGCGCAACTTTATAATCAGAAATTAAAAACTCATGATCCAAGAAAACATCTGGCTTCCTTCGTCGGCTTTTTCCCTGTAAATGAACCGAAGTTTGCCTTGCTTATTATGATCCGTGAACCGGCCGGGGACTATTACGGTGGCCTGGTTGCTGCTCCGGTTTTCCGCGATATCGGACGTCGCATTATGAGTTTATACTCGGCGGAACAGAACAGGTATATTGCCGCCCAGGGTGATACTCCCTGGGGAGAGACAGAGTCCATTCCCAATGTTGAAAATCTGGAAAGGGAGACTGCGGAGAAAATCCTGAAAACGCTGGATCTGGATGTTAGATTTCAAGGAACCGGCAATGCTGTTATCCGGCAGGAAGAAGTCCGGAAAGACGGAAAGGTAACCGGTATTATTCTGTACCTGGATGAAAAATCCCGCATGACAGAGCTGGTGATGCCCGCTCTCACCGGAAAATCACTGAAGGAAGCCCTTGCTCTGTTATCCGAAATAGACCAGAATCCGGATGTGGACGGCAGCGGTATTGTCATAAGCCAGCAGCCCAAAGCAGGCAGCAAAATATTCAACAGGAAGAATGTGAAACTGGTGTTGAAACCATCATGATGATATTAAAGGATCTTTTGCAGAAAATTGATCATGAATCGGTCAGCGGAGATGTCGACCGGCTGGTGTCAGATATTCACTATCACTCGGACACAGTGGAAAAGGATTCTCTGTTCGTGGCTATCCGGGGTTATCAGACTGATGGACATCGTTTTATCTCAAATGCCTTCGAAAACGGAGCACGAGTATTCATGATTGAAAAGGATATCGATATACCGGGTGCGACCGTAGTCCGCGTAGCGGATACACGAAAGGCCCTTTCCCGGATTTCACGGGTGTTTTTCGGCTACCCGGACCGCAAGCTGAAAATTATTGGTATAACCGGAACAACCGGAAAAACCACAACAGCATATCTGATTCACTCCATCCTGACCGCCGCCCACTGGAATCCCGGATTGATATCAACGGTGGAATCTTACGATGGAGATGTTTGGAAATTATCCGAGCGCACAACCCCTGAAGCGCTGGATATTTTCCGGTTATTCCACCAGATGAATCGAAAGCGGTTAAAAAGTGCGGTTATGGAAGTTTCTTCCCATGCTCTCAGTCTTTACCGGGTAAAAGATATCAGTTTTACCGCAGGTGTTTTCACTAATCTGGGACGTGACCATCTTGATTTTCATAAAACCATGGATGACTATTTTTTGGCCAAAAAGAAATTATTTGATGAAATGAATGAGAATCAGCGGGCTATTCTGAACATAGACGATCTTTATAGTACCCGGATTCAGGAATCGACCGGCGGAGAGGTTTTTACCTACAGCATGAACCGCCGGGATGCCACCGTATGCTTTCTGCATCATGAATCCCGGCAAAAAGGTATGTCGGTGACCATGCAGATTCCTTCCGGAGTTATTACCCTGGAGACCTCGCTTCTGGGAGATTTCAATATTTATAACATATTGGCAGCTGTCACTACCGCAGTCAGTCTTGGTATCCAGGATGATTTTATTATAAAAGGAGTAGAATCGCTGAAACGTATACCGGGACGTTGTGAGATACTGGAAACACCCTCGAATTTCACCGTTTATGTGGATTATGCGCATACGCCGGAATCCCTTCATAACATCCTTCGGGCCGTCTGGGGGGCAAAACCGGCAACTCTTATTGTCGTCTTCGGCGCCGGTGGAGACAGAGACCGGGGTAAAAGGCCCGCCATGGGTAAAGCGGCTGACGACTTCGCAGATAAAATCATCCTGACCAATGATAATCCCCGCTCAGAAGATCCCGAAACAATTATCAAAGATATTCTGGAAGGTATCAGCGATAAGTCCAAGGTTTCGGTTATTATCGATCGCAGAGAAGCCATACAGAAAGCTCTCGATATGGCACAGGCCAATGACGGCGTCCTGATTGCGGGAAAAGGACATGAAAC
>JAFGSO010000266.1 GCA_016934605.1 Calditrichota bacterium
ATTTACGCATCCTATTTATATTTCTTTTTCACTTTTTACCGGACAGAGCTTGCAGCGTAGAACTGATTTATCCTGATTAATTCACAAACTTTAACAGGACTATGGAATGCATTAATCTTTCTCTGTGCTTCGTGGTTATGCGGCTATTCATGTGAACCAGGCACGGAGGCCACAGAAAAGAATCCGTTATTAAAAAAAGAATTAAGAATAAAAATTAAGGCAGTCAAATAAAAGAAAACAAGATTACAAGACAACAAGACTCAAGAAAAAAGTACAAAGTACAAAATAGGTAAAGCAGACAGTAAAAAATAAAAAGCAGTAACCCGTCCACAAGCGCCAACAACAACCAGAAGCCAGCGTTAAATTTTAAATCAGTCGGAAGACTGATCCCCGCCAGTGGGCGGGCATGCTGCCTATCGGCGTGATTCCAATAAAATCTTAAATCTCAAAAAATAAAAATCAAAACCAGTCGCCAGGAATCAGAAGCCAGAGGCCAGATGTAAATTATTAACATATCTGACTTTGTGCCCTGCTATCATGGGATTTATGAACTAAACAGGATATATTTCTTTTGGGATTTTATTACATTTCACAAATTATCAAAAAAGAGACTGAACTTACCGGATTATATTATTTGCGCTGTTCACAAAATGCAGAAGTATTTCAGCCGGGCGAAGCGATCTTAAAATTACTAAATGATAAAATGATTATTCCGTCAACAGTATTTTCCCCTGGGATTGAGCATCATAACAGGTCCAGTCCAACGGGTCAGGTCGAAATCCGAGCCTTTTTTCACCATATTCTCTCCGGTTTAACTTACGGGAGAGAATATGCAGTATAAAAAGGTTCGGATTTACCTGGTGTTAATATTTTCAACCCTGTTTAACTACTCAGTTCCTGCTCAATCTGAATCTTCGGGTGGAACCATACAGGGGAAACTGGTCGATCAGGAAACCCTTCAACCGTTAATTGGTGCCAATATCGTGCTACTCAATACCATTCATGGCGCATCAACGGATTTGAAGGGTGAATTCATTATCGAAAACGTTCCCCCGGACAATTATACTATTGAATTCAATTATTTGGGATACAGGAAAGTCACCAGAACGGATATCATCGTTCGACCCGGGAGAATAACTTATGTTGATGAGGAACTGGCAAGCCTCCCCCTGGCATCCGAATCGGTTATTGTCACAGCCGGTTACTTTGAAAGAACTGCTGAAAATCCCCTGAGTGTAAGCGGATTTTCGAGAGAAGAGATCAGACGTGCCCCGGGTTCGGCAGGAGATATCAGTCGTATTATTCTGGGTCTGCCGGCGCTGGCTAAAGTAGATGACCAGTCAAACAATCTGATCGTTCGTGGGGGAAGTCCCCTTGAAAATACCTTCTATCTTGACAACATGGAAATTCCAAATATCAACCATTTTCCTGTCCAGGGAGCATCGGGAGGAGCCATCGGAATCCTGAATGTTGATCTCATTGAAGATGTCAGTTTTTATACAGGAGGATTTCCTGCAATATATGGTGATAAACTATCCTCTGTTATGGACATCTCACTGCGTGATGGCAACCATGAAGAACATGACTTTCAGATCGATCTGAATTTTGCCGGATTCGGAGGAGTTGCCGAAGGACCGGTTTTCAAGCGGAACGGATCTTGGCTTTTAACCATCCGCCGTAGTTACCTGGACATGCTGGTCAATGCGGTGAATGTTGGAACGACGATGGCCCCGAGTTACGGAGACTTACAATCAAAACTGGTAGTCAATCTGAATGCATCACACCGCCTTTCATTTCTGGGAGTCTTGGCGGATGAACATAATAATCCCGACCGGCAGACCGCAATCGAAAATGATATGATATTTTATGGTAATCAGGACAATTACCAGGGGATGGGAGGTTTAAACTGGCGTGCCTTGTGGGGGAATTGCGGATATTCCAATACATCACTCTCCCTGAATTCCTCCATTTACCGTGAAGATTTTTATGAAACTGGTTCTGGTGATCTGATGAGCAGAAACCGTTCAGAAGAATATCAACTAACGTTTCGAAATGTAACTCACCTGAAATTGAGCAAAAAGTTTTCGGCAGATCTGGGAGGAGAATTCCGATACCTGAAATCATATTACAATAATCTTTATGCAGCATACTTTGATGTTTTCGGAAACATGGTTCCTCCGCTCGAGGTCGATAGGCAGATGTATGCTTCAAAGGCCAATGCATTTAGCAATATCGCTTTCAGACCGATACCACGGATCAACATAAATTTCGGAATGAGAGCAGACTATTTTTCGTATTATGATAACACCTCATTTTCTCCCCGGATCTCAATTTCTTACCGGGTCTCCGCACGTATGGCCTTCCATGCTTCAACAGGAATATTTCATCAGAATCTTCCCCTGGTATTTCTGGCAGGCATCAGAACCAGTGACAAGTTGAGCGACCTCAGGGCGATTCACTACATTGCTGGATGGGAATATCTGTTAACCGAAAATACCCGATTTACAGCAGAAGTTTATATGAAAAAGTATGCACATTTTCCTTTAGATCCGTTTCAACCGGGAATTTTCCTGCTGGATGAGCTTTATTACCGGCAGGGATTTCGATATAACCACGATGTTATTATTGACCTTGGTCGCGCCTATGCCCGTGGACTGGAACTGATGATACAGAAAAAACTTGCCCGTAATCTTTACGGTCTGGCCAGTTTATCGGTAAGCAAAACCAGATATCAGGATCTAAACAATTCATGGTATGACCGGATTTATGATAACCGAATTGTCTTCGGTATTGAAGGAGGATACAAACCCAGCAAAAACTGGGAATTCAGTATACGCTGGATATATGCCGGAGGGAGACCGTATACACCGTTTGACCTCGAACAATCACGTAACGAAAATCGTGCTATCCTGGATACCAATAATATAAACCAAGAGCGATATCCGGATTATCACTCATTAAATGTCCGATTTGACAGACGATTTCAGTTCAATCGAACCAATCTGATATTTTATATGAGTATATGGAATGCCTATAACCGTAAGAATATAAGTACATATTACTGGAATCAGGATAAAAACCAACCTGATACTGTTTATCAGTTTGGATTGCTGCCGATTTTTGGACTGGAATATGAATTTTGAAATATCCCAATTTTCCTTAAAATAACAGCCATTTTAAATTAACAGATAGAAATCGGATTTTTTCCAACCGATTCAATCATTTTTCTTTTTCTTCTTCTCCGGAATTAACTTAAATTTTTGGGGTTAATAGAGAGAAGGAGTCTGTTGTGCGATCTGTTGATTTAATTGCAATTGCAGTCCTGGTGGCAGCAGCGCAGGGATTGTTTCTCACTCTCTATATTTTTCAGAAATACAGAAAACTTTTTGCAAACCGATTTCTGGGAGGTCTTGTTCTTTGCTGTTCACTGGTACTTCTCCACCTTTTTCTTCAGGATACAGGCATCTATGATTTCAATCCACGCTTACTGTATTTATTTATCGGTCTTCCATTTATCGTTGGTCCGCTGCATTTTTTCTATGCAAAAAGTCTGATAAATCCGGAATGGCGTCCCGGATACCGGAGTGCAATACACCTGCTTCCCCTTCTGATATTTGAATTCCTGATGATGCCTCAGATCTTTTCCAGCTCTGAATCCTTACAAAAATCTTTCCTGATGCTGGAGACTTCAGGGCTGACTCCTGCATATATTCTGTTCAACTGGATTATAATCATTCAGGGTATAGGCTATACAGTTATGACTCTGGTGATGATTCGTAAATATGCACTAAACCTCCAGGATGTCATGTCCAATACGGAAAAAGTGAGGCTGGACTGGCTGAAAAATGTATCCTTCTTTGCCCTGATTGCATGGACCGTTTTTATGAGTGAAAGTACACTTTTTTATTTCGGGATAAATTTTTCCAATTATTTCAAACTGTCCTCTTTTTTAATCGCCACTTTTGTTTATACGCTTGGATATGTTGGTGTAATTAAATCGGATCTGTATCTCAATCCGACTTTTTCTGGTATCCCGGCAGATCGGTTTCAGAAAAAAAATATTCCGGAGGGTTCAGGAAGAGTGCTTTTGCCGAAATATGAGAAGTCCGGGCTTTCGGAAGAGAAAACCGGGGAATATCTTAAAAAATTGCTGCAGTTGATGGAGCATGAGAAACCATACCAGCAAAGCGATCTCACCCTTCTTCAACTGGCAGAAATGGTCTCAATAAAACCACATAATTTATCCGAAATTATCAATACCAGACTGCATGAGAATTTCTTTGAATTTGTGAACCGTTACCGGGTAGAAAATGTGAAAGAGGAATTAAAGAATCCTGACCGGCGACATCTGAAAATTCTGTCAATTGCCTATGATGCCGGCTTTAATTCAAAATCGTCATTCAATACCATTTTCAAAAAGTTTGAGGGAATGACCCCCTCAGAATATAAAAAGCACCACGACAATAATGTATAATCAATCCCACGGATTCATCTATCGAACCAGTTCAGTACCCTCCATGCCCTGAGCGTATTCCAGCACCTGGGACGGTCCATTTCTTCCATATCAAAAAACTTTGCCGGGATATTTCTGCTGCAGCAACCATCGAACAGTCCGATCATAATGCGAAATCCATTCAATCATGGAACTGATTAAAGGATTTTCAGGAATTTTAATGAATTAATTTCCTACATGAACCATTTTCGTTGATTATGAACAACATCACCAAAATTTTTCATGAAATCCATTTCCTCTGATGAGAGGGAACCCAGGTCCAGAGCCTTCAGATTATCCTTTAGCTGCTTCATGTTAGACGGAGCAGTCATGCAAACATGGACATGTGGATTTGAAAGGACAAAACGATAACAATCAGAAGCTGTTGGAACCGGTGCATCGGAAGACCAGCCTTTTGGCCTTCTGATAAGATACCGCCAGCGAGTAGCAGTGAAACTGATAATTCCCGGATTATGAGAATAAGTATAAGGAAATATATCTTCCTCTGCTCCACGATGAGCAGCGTTGTACCGTATCATCATTGCATCCAGAGTGCCTTTTTCAGCAAGTTCCCCGGCAAATTTACGGTCGTGGGTGGACATTCCAATTGCTCGAACCTTCCCCTCCTCCCGCAATTGTATCAGTTCCTCCCTGGCAATCTGAGGAAATTCTTTTTTCTTACGAACCCCCAGAAACATAAAAAGATCGATGTAGTCGGTCCCCCACTGTCGCAATCTTTTTTCCAGAGTTTTACGAATATCGGGATAGCCCCAAATAAGGTTATAAACTCCGGTGGCGATGATCACGCTATCACGGTTCGTTTTAACAATGTCCCGCATGGCACGGGTCATTTGTGTATCGATTCCGAATCCAAAAAAATAATTAATACCGTGATCAAACGCGTAATAAACAGCCTTCTTGCCTGGACGGTAAGTCGCTGATAATCCCATCCGGCAGACCGGTATACCTGTTGAACCAAGAGTAGTATGTGTAAAACTTTCAGACTGCATTATCTTCCCTTTCAGATGGAATTTAGATTATTACGGTATAAATATCGCTCACTTGCCTGGAATTAAAAAACCCAAATATGATTATGTCCTTAGCTCAGCAAACTTTAATAATAAACGCAAGAAGGTAAATAGATGTATTTATTGAGGTGTATTTGGATAGAATTCATTTGAGCCATCATCGATTATCATATGTTGAATATATTGAACATTGCGATGATGTTTTCCGTACCCTAACCCCAACCCCTTCCCCAACCGGCAGGGGAAGGGGCCAGGGGAAGGGGTACAAATTGAGAACAGAAGTAATTTATCTTATGAACGAAGATATCAGGTAAATTTAACCCGCGCAGGTACATTTGTTTGTGTTCATTTCAATATGTATTCATCAAGCGGAGCTAAGCACATCATCATAAACAAGAATAAAGAATTCTACAGATGATTGTAGACTTGTCATCATTTCGGTCCAAAATAAATAAGTTTTATCATAAAGTGAAGCAGAATGAGGCTTTTTAGAAACGTTTTTGATGGGTGAAAAACCAGGTCTGATTGTTGCGCCAAAATACTATCCAAAATATTTAAATAAACCCCTTTTAGATTAGAGTGATACAATGAGACTGTGTATATCAGTGCTGGATAATTTGACTTGATTTTAGTTCGCCATTTCAGAGGTTGTGTGAAAATATGAAGACAATGAAAAATGGTTTTGTCTAACTTGTTAAAGAACTCAATAAAATAAATGGAAAATGG
>JAFGSO010000267.1 GCA_016934605.1 Calditrichota bacterium
ATCGTCGGTTTGTCGCCTGGTGAAAATTCACGGTACCATTTTATATCACGTCCGTCATAGGTTGCTGAATTATGGGTAAACTGGTCAACCAGATCTCCGGCCAGGGTATAAATGCGGACTTCACAACTGGCTGGAAGATTATAGAAAACAATCCGCCTCTCCCGTTCAAAATTACCGTCCCAGACGGCATTTGCCCGGTAAGGATTTGGATAAACCCCAACTTTTCGTTTTTCCGTCCTAGGCATGGGCGGAGTGCCGGGAGTAACCACAACCACATTCTCCAGTTTACTGCTCTCCAGACTGGGGAGATTTATTTTCAAGTCACCACTGTCGAATGCGGTAACAGTAAAAGCATACTGCCAGCCATTGTGAAGCTGATCAATTTCGAATCCATATTTATATATTACCGTATCCAAGTTTCCGGTATCGGGATTTCTGGTGATTTCAATAACCGGTTCATCCAGCAGAATACTGTCCAGTCCGGTATCGTAAAAAAGGTTGTCCTCTACATCATACTCACGGATCAGTTGCAGGTTACTTAGAATACCGGACGGTGAGCGATCGTCACCCAGGAATGAACGATAAATACGAAAACCTTCAAAGTCCTGTTTCTTGGAAATCAAATCGATGGATTCTTCGGATCGAACGTCCCACATCAAACTCACTTTTCCGTCACCAGGAATAGCCTTCAGGCGGGGAGGTGCGGGGGGCGTTGGGAGAATATAGCGATCCAGTTTGCCATTGGGAATCACATCCTCGGTAGAATCAGTTCCAACATAATCCAGAATTCCATTGCGGTTTGAATCTTCGCCATAGTAGGCGCGATAGGCCCAGGCGGTATTTTCATAAAGATTCTTTTTCACGCGTTCACTGTCTCTCCGGTCGGGATCATCATTGTCACTGCCGAATTCTTTGGCACATACCATGGCAAATACCACATTAATTGAGGAATCCGGGGGAATTGATTCAAAAGGTCCGGTTGAAATCAGACTCATCCGGTTTCCGGGTTTCTGATAGACGTTTGCCCTGAAATAATTCTCGGAGATAGAGGACTCCATTCGGGCATATCTGCTGGCTTCATCAGTTGGTGCACGATCCTCATCGGTATCTCCACCGGAGAAGAGCCACCATTGATGGGTTGTTTCCTGAGAATAGGTTCTGTCGGTTTTCAGCTGATCGGCGCCCAGAAAAGCCATAGCCACATAACTGTTACTGAATCCCCGATCACCGCTGTGATCGTAACAATATACCAGCTGGAGTGAATCATTTGTGGTGTATCCTACCCCGGCGTACAGATAGAAGGGTGAACCAACCCGTGGGGGTGTAATATTGGTATTTCTGACCACGAGATCTGCCCACATTCCAACATATAAATCCTTCAGGGTATCCTTGCGGGCATTGTAACCTACATTGGTAACCGTATAGTTAAAGATTACAAAAGCATCCGCGAAGGGATAATTCCACGCATAGGTCTCCTGATGAACCGCTATACCAAGCGGTTGATGATACGGAATGGAAAAGCTCTTACCCGGAACAATGATATTTGTATCGGAATAGTCTGAGACAAAATCCTGGTGGCTGACGGCATTCGGTGAAAAAAACTTGTTGTCCGGCAGGGAGGAGGATTCCGATACCCTATCCGTCAACTCGGCAGTGTTGGTGAATTCAAAATTCGCCATTGCACCTCCGAGACGGGGGACGTTGAATGCACCGGTAGTAACCCGGGTTCCGGTAGGAGTTCTGGCTCCAACCCACAATCCGCCAACAAAGAGATGTTCGATCCCGGAGCCTTTGGGAAACTCGCAGGAGGGTTGATCAATCGGCGTCTGTTCCTGAAATCCGTCACCGAAAAGACCATAGTTGGTAATGGTTATACCGATGTTTCCGGTTGAAGAAAATTTTCTATCATCATCTACCATCGGTTTGAGAATCCGTGAAAAATCTTCCTGATTTTGACTGTACAGAAATGTAAATGGATGAATGAAAATGCAAAAGATCAAACAAGAAAGGAATAACCGGGGCAAAATTTGAAGGAATTCCTTCAGGACAAAACCTTGCTGTTCTGAATTCATACGTCCTACATGGGAAATGGTGAGACTCTTTTTTTAATTTAGTTTTTTTGCAGAGAAATTCAGATCAAATTTCCCTTCCTGATGTGAAAGCAAGATACTATTCCCGAGGAAATGAATCAATAGAGAAAGAAGAAAATTGTTGCTCTGTTTTAACTATCGGAATAATAGAGGCTTACATCTTTAGAAGACCATTGTGGAGCTTTTCCGGGCAGAATTTTACATTCATTATCCGGTGTGAAAGTTCAATTTGAAAAATTTAATTAATTGACAATTTTGGACAACTTTCCTAAATTTTTGCCACTATTGAGAAAAAAATATATGAAAAGCAGTCACAACATTCTCGGCCAGGAAAAACTCATCATCCCCAGCGATGTCAATCAGCTTCCCAGGATTGAGAATTTCTCACAGCATATCTCCGAAAAAGCCTCACTAAACAAAGAAAAATCTGAAAACCTGGCCATTGTATTAACAGAGCTGGTCAATAACGCGATCCTCCACGGTAACAAGATGGAGGTGGGCAAAAAAGTAACACTGATAGTTATTTATTTTTCAGATCGGGTTCAGATCACCGTAAAAGATGAGGGACGCGGCTTTGACCCTTCCCGGTTGAGCGATCCCCGTGATCCGGAAAATATCTGGAAAGAAACGGGCCGCGGTATTTTTCTGGTCAAGAACCTGATTGATGATGTTCAGTTTCATTCCACTCCGGATGGAATGGAAATTATTGTTACTGCCTACAAGAAAAACGGGGCGGACTGAGATGTTTCATCAGGTCAGTTTTGTGTATTTAAAGCAGGACTGGTTTTTTGAAAACATATCTTCAAAAAACTGTCACTAAAATTTAACTGGCTTGTAATATGTTTGATACAATTGACACCCACTTTTTAAGCTGTTTTGTTTAACCTGAAACCCAAACAGGAGGAGATATGAAAGGTATAATCACTACTCTAAGCGTTATTTTACTCCTTTTTTCTTTCCTTCAGGCAGGATCGATAAAAGGGGTAGTAAAAGATGCTGAAACCGGTGACTTTTTGGTGGGAGCAAATGTTATCCTGGGTAAAACTATCCTGGGTACTACCACCGATGACGACGGTTTCTTCATTCTGGAAAATGTACCTATTGGTAAGTGGATGCTTCACGTTACCTACATCGGGTATATTGATGTGAACCGGGAAGTGCTGGTGGGGAATCAACCGGTTGATTTAACAATTACCATGGAGCCCACAGTTTTTCGTGGCAGTGAAGTTATTGTTGAAGTGAACAGGGCCGAGGAGCGCAAAACCCCGGTTACATTCTCCGAGGTCGGAGAAAGCGAAATCCAGCAAAGATATGCCACGCAGGACGTACCGGATTTGCTGAAAACGGTGCCGGGAGTTTTTACCACCACGGCCGGATTGGGAGAATCCGCTATATTTATCCGCGGTTTCGATGCGGAACGAATTCAGATTCTGATTAACGGCGTTCCGGTCAACGATCCGGAATCTCAGGTCGTTTACTGGTCCAACTGGACGGGTCTTTCCGGAAATGCTGCATCCATTCAGGTGCAGCGTGGTGTCGGTGCCTCGTTGCTGGGATCCGGGGCTTTCGGCGGATCGGTGAATATTGTGACTTCAAAATTTTCTCCACGTCCAAAAATGAATGTCCGAACATCCATCGCCGGATATTATACCACAGGTGGTTTCGATGATACCCGCCGTATTGCCGATGGAACCGGCGGCTCTCAGACTTATAATCCTTTCAACCAGATCTGGTCCATCGATTATACCACCGGCTTGCTTCTGGATGGTAAATTGAATGTCTATCTGAAATATGAACGGAAATCGGGAGATTATTATCTGGCAAATACTTATTATAACGGACATTCATTTTATCTGGGGCTTCAGAGTATACTTGGGCGCCATATTCTGACTTTCAATGCCCATGGCGCACCGCAACGCCATTTCCAGGCCAGTGCCGCCCAGGATAAGGATCTTCTGGATCGACTGGGTCGTGAATACAACCGTTATAATCACCCCTATCAGGAAAATTACTATTTTAAACCGCAGTTCGAACTGCACTGGGATTGGGCTATGTCCGATAAAGCCTATCTGAAAACCAACGCTTTTGTAACTTTCGGACGGGGAGGCGGCCGTTATCTGAGAAATGACTTCTTCGATGTAAATACCGGAGAGGTTGGATTCAAGGAAGTAAACGAATTCACTGACTGGCTAGAATTCGGACGCCATGCCAGATTTACCTACGACAATCTTGGTGTGGTTCTGGTAGGTTATGATCCGGTAAACAATACCTACACCTACGGATCCACCAGCGGAGAAGTGACCCGTTCCCGTATGCTTACAAGCAGCCAGTACAGTCACTCCTGGCGAAATGATTCGCAGAACGACCATAATCAGTTCGGTGTAAATACGGCTTATCAGAGACAGTTAAATGAGTACCTGACATTCGTACTGGGTGGAGAAGCCCGTTACTGGAATGCACATCATTTTGCCCAGTCTTTTTATTTCCGGAAACTGAATTTAACCGACGGCAGCGTCAAAGAACTGGAAGAAGTCCAGCAGCGCTACGATTATGATGGTATTGTAACCAACCTTTCGGGATTTGGCAGACTGCTGATCAGCCCAATCCAGGACCTGACAGTGATGCTGGATGGACAATATGCCAGTTACTCCTCCAAAGTCGAAGAAAATCCCATGAGGGTATACGATTTTGCTCTGGAAAGCTGGACTCCCTACACCTATCTTTCCACCAAGGACAAAAAGGATGCACAGGGTAATCCGCTCTTCCAGGACAGCGATTATGAACGTACCTTCAGCTTCTTTATGCCGAAAGTGGGTGCAAACTATAACCTGTCCAAAAAACTGAATGTTTTTGCCAACTACAGCATTTCCAAGAAAGAGCCGAAAGTAGGCGACTGGTATGCCCGCGATAACGGACCCGGAGTGAATCAACTGGAAGGGCAGGAGCTGAAAGAAGAAACACTCACAAACATTGAAGTCGGAGCCGGATATCAGTCCAGATTCATTGGAGCAAAAGCCAATTTCTATATCATGAATTTTGATGATAAAATTGAGTCTGTTCTGGACCAGTCCGATAACCGCATTACTATTAATGCCGGCAAAGCCCGCTTCACAGGCGTGGAATTGCAGACAAGTGCACGCTACCGCCGGTATGATGCTCTGCTGACAGTCACTTATTCGCAAAATCGCTGGCAGGAAATGAACGTAAAGGAAATCTTCGGGATCCCGTCGGAAGATGTGGTGGATAAAGTAGTTCCTTTCTTTCCGGAGAGGATGATTCATGCGGAAGTCGGTTATAATTTCGGGCCATTCCGCATCGGTCTGGGAACATCGTACTGGGATGAATACTACGGTAATTATGACAACACCGCATCCCTGCCGGCATATTTCTCGCTGGATGCCATGGTAAATTATACCTTCAACATTGGCGGTACCGACGTGGATATGCGCCTGAATCTGAATAATATCACCAGCCGGGAAAATTTCATGGAAGCAGCCTGGTCAAGTGATTTCAACCGGAATGATGCACTGGTCGGATTATACCGGATGTATGTTGTTCAGGGACCGCTGTTCCATTCATTCTTTACCACACAAATTTCGCTGTAATCTGCATCATCAGACGTTTTAATTTCAGAAGGGGAGTCAATTAGACTCTCCTTTTCTAATTTTAACAGTTTTCTGCTCATCCAACTTGCGAATCACTTGCATTTATTTTGGTATAATGCTAATTTTGGGTTCCATATAACTGGGCTGAAAATGATTGATCTGAGAAGCGATACCATTACCAGACCGACTCCTGAGATGCGCGAAGTGATGCGGAACGCAGAAGTAGGCGATGATGTTTTCAGTGAAGATCCCACAATAAACCGTCTGCAGGATATGATTACCGAAATCACCGGGAAGGAGGCCTCTCTTTTTGTGGCCAGCGGGACCATGGGGAATCAGGTATGTATTAATACCCATACCCGTCCAGGTAATGAAATTATACTGGAACGCAATGCCCACATTTTTAATTATGAAAGCGGAGCTCCGGCTCTACTTTCAGGCGTACAGGTACTACCCATCGCAGGGACCAACGGGAGTTTTACACTGGAGCAGGTGCAGGAAGTAATCAGACCTCAAAATGTTCATCATCCCAAAACTGCGCTGATCTGTATTGAAAACACCCACAATCGTGCCGGCGGGACAATTTTCCCTTATGTGGAAATGCAAAAAATATGGGAATTCGCAAAATCTGCGGGAATCCGCTTGCACCTGGATGGTGCCAGGTTGTGGAATGCCTCAGCATCCACAGGAATCTCTATTCGCGACTACTGTGAATTGTGCGATTCGGTATCGCTATGCTTCTCTAAAGGTCTGGGAGCACCGGTCGGTTCAATTATTGCCGGCAGCAGACAGTTTATTGAATCGGCCCGTTATTACCGCAAAGTATACGGCGGTGGGATGCGTCAGGCCGGGATCCTGGCTGCAGCGGCCATATATGCACTGGAAAATAATCGTTCCCGATTACCGGAAGACCATCGCCGGGCCCGGATACTTGCTGATGCCATCGCTAAAATTCCTCAAATCGACTTCGATCCTGCAACCGTCCAGTCAAATATTGTCATCTTTAATGTCAGAAATACCGGTTACACCGGGCAAGATGTATTAGATCTTCTTCTGAAAAGGGAAATCCGTATGCTCACCTTTGCGGGTACTAAAATCCGCGCTGTGACTCATCTTCATATCAGTGACGATGATATTCACTATACAGTAGAAGCACTTGGTGAAATTTTTAAAACATCACAAAAATAAAGAACTATGGCACTATGAACATTCTCATTATCGGTGCAGGCGAAGTGGGATATCAGCTTACCAGACAACTGGCTCCCCA
>JAFGSO010000268.1 GCA_016934605.1 Calditrichota bacterium
AATCACTTTTTTTGCTTCCCTGCTTCCCATGGCCCATTCAATTCCGGCATAAACGTCTTCGGTGTTTTCCCGGAATACAATTACATTCATTTTTTCCGGCTGACGAACCGGGCTGGGGACTCCCCGGTAATATTTTACAGGCCGGATGCAGGCATATAAATTGAGAACCTGCCTTAAAGTAACATTCAGACTCCGGAATCCTCCTCCTACTGGTGTCGTGAGCGGCCCCTTGATGGCAATAAAATATGTTCTGATGGCCTCTACCGTCTCCCGGGGAAGCCATTCATCGAACATTTTTTTGGCTTTCTCACCGGCAAATATCTCCATCCAGGCAATTTTTTTTCGACTACCATAGGCTTTTTCTACGGCAGCATCGAATACATTTTGTGAAGCTTTCCAGATATCCGGCCCGATTCCGTCCCCTTCAATGAAGGGGATAATAGGCCTGTCGGGAATTACAAGTTCGTTGTCCTGCAGTTTGATAGTTGTTCCCTCCGAAGGAACACTGATTTTGTTTCCCATGGAAACCTCCGTTTTCAGTTACAATGCTGATCATTGAAAGGCAAAATTAAAATGGTTATCAGCGGATTACAAGTCTCAATTTCGAAAGCCACTCTAATCAGTTACTCTCAATACAATTTTTCCGATATTCAGGTTTTGCTCCATATATCGGTGGGCTTGTACGACATCTTCCCAGGAAAATATTCGACCGATTACCGGTCGGATTCTCCCGCTTTTCAGCAGCGGGTATGCAAATTCGGTGAAAGACCTGGTCAGATCTATTTTATAATACAATGGCCGGTTTCTTAGAGTAGATCCCGTGATGGTGGCTCTCTTCCTGATGAGCTGTCGTAAACTGAATCGGGGTATTTCCGAACCGCCCATTGTTGCCAGAATGACAATTCTGCCATCAGTTGCCAGTGCTTCGATATTCTGGTCCCAGAAAGGTTCTCCGACGAAATCGATAATAACGTCAATGCCTTTTTCACCCGTTGCTTCCATGAGCGGTTCAAAAAAGCTTCGATTTTTGTAGTTGGTGCCGAATTCTGCTCCCAGCTCCAGGCACTTTTTAATTTTTTCATCGGAACCGGCGGTTACAAAAATGTGAGCACCCATTTCCCGGGCCAGTTGAATGGCTGAAGTTCCAACGCCGCTGGCACCGGCGTGAATAAGGACCGATTCGTCCGGCTGAATTCTGGCAAGCCATACCAGTGCCTGGAATGCCGTGAGAAAAGATTCCGGAATGGCGGCAGCTTCTTCATGACTCAGAATTTCAGGCTTTGGTAGTGCCATACGGTAATCAATGGTTGCATATTGTGCATAACCACCTCCGGAAAGGAGTCCGAATACACTCTGTCCTGTTGACCATCCTTTACAATTTTGCCCTGTTTCCTCAATTATGCCACTCATCTCAAGTCCCAGTAACTCACTGGTACCAGGAGGGGGAGGATACTTTCCTTCACGCTGCAAAATATCTGCCCTGTTTAGAGCAGTGGCTTTCACTTTAACCAGCAGTTCATTTGGGCCGGGCACCGGTCTGATGATGTCTCCCAGTACGAGATTTTCCGCACTCCCGGGTTTACTGATGAGAACGGCTTTCATATTAAATACTTTTCCTGATATACTTTGGTTTGATTGGAAGATATGTTACGACGGATTTCGCTGTAATGATAGAGTGAAATCAGGAATCGGAGGATATTTTTTTATCCGGAGTATCTTTTTTGGGAGCAGCTTTGGATGATTCCGTTTTAGCCGGATTTTTCCTGGCGTAATCTGTTATGTAAAAACCAGAGCCTTTGAATATAAGTCCCGATCCTCCCTTGATTACCCGTTTCAGTTTTCCATGACATGATGGGCAATTTTCAAGAGGCGGATCCACGATACTCTGAAAGCTCTCGAACTGCATTCCACACTGCGTGCATTTGTATGTATAAGTTGGCAATCTTTTCTCCCGTTTTAATGACTTCGCTTCAGTTCCATCAATGCTTTCATGGCTTCGGTTAATTTTGTCATTCCGGCCTGGAGGTCTTCCATGGCTGCAGCAAAAGACAGCCGGATATAATTATCGGCACCAAATGCAACACCCGGAACGGTTACCAGGTGATAATTCTCGGTGATAAAGGTGCTGATGTCCACTGAATTACTCAACTGTTTGCCATTTACAGCAGCACCGAATGCTTTGGATATGTCGATGAAAAAATAAAAAGCCCCTTGGGGATTCACATAGGAAAGGTATTCATTGCCATCCAGGACAGATCGAATGTAATTTCGCCGTTCCTCGAAAGTTTTTCTCATTTTTTGAATTTCAACCGACGCCTTATCCAGCGCTGCAATACCGGCTTTTTGTGAAATGGAGGATGCATTTGAAGTGTAGTGGCTTTGTACTTTAGACATGGCCTTAATAACCGGTAATGGTCCGGCAGCATATCCGAGTCTCCAACCGGTCATCGAATAGGATTTTGAAAAACCATTAATAACAATAGATTTTTCCAGAAGATTATCCAAGGAGGCGATGCTGAAATGTTGTGCGTCGTCAAAAAGGATTTTTTCATATATTTCATCGGTGATGATCCAGATATCCTCAGGAATCAAAATTTTCGCCAGAGATTTTAATTCCTGCTCAGTATAAATGACCCCTGTCGGATTGCAGGGACTATTGAATATGATGGCTCTTGTCTGCCTGTTCAGGTGTTTTTTTAACTGTTCAGCCTGGAGTTTGAAATTGGTAGCGGAAGTATCGATAACCACCGGAGTGGCACCGCTTAGTTTGACCTGTTCCGGATAGCTGACCCAGTAAGGAGCAGCGATAATGACTTCGTCACCTTCCTGGGCAACGGCAAACAGGGCGTTCAGAATGCACTGTTTGGCACCGTTAGAGACAATAATCTGTTCCGGAGAATATTTCAGGCCGTTGTCTTTTTCCAGCTTTTGGCATATTTTTTTTCTCAGCTCAGGAATGCCGGTATTTGCTGTATAGCGGGTAAAACCGTTTCGAATAGCCTCAATACCAGCATCACCAATCATTGAGGGAGTGGGGAAATCGGGTTCACCGGCGGTAAGATCGACGACTTTGATACCCCGGGCTTTAAGTTCCAGGGCTTTTTCCTTAACCTGAAGTGTTTTTGATGCTTCCACTCTGCTGATACGGTCTGCTAATCTCATGTGATAATCTTTCTGGTTTTTATCACCATTTTAATCTGA
>JAFGSO010000269.1 GCA_016934605.1 Calditrichota bacterium
GTAAATTCAAAACCAAAGATGATCAAATTGATCGAATATAAACCGTCATAACTTGCCCATCTAAAACCATTGAAAAGATGTATTCTGTTTTTCATTTTTAGTCTCCATTTGTTTTCGATTATTCTGGAATTGGGGGGCGAGTGATCACTGCCTTTCAGCCAGGATCTTTGCCTCGTATTGATCAAGCCAGGCTTTAGCCTGGTTTATATCCAGCTCATATTTCACGCCGGCCAAGACTTCTTCAGTTTCAGCGTCAGTGATCCTGTACCCCCCCAGGTTATTGACATTTACAAGCCTTACCCGGGACCTGGTTAATTTCAATCCAAGGCGGCTAGCCTGTCTACGACATAGGTTCTCGAATGTCTTACGTAAAACATCATCGCGGTTTTTATATGGATTCATTAATCATCCTCCTATTAATTATAATATACCACCAATTATGCTAAAGGGTATACTTTCTTTTCTTAAAATTTTTCAGTGTAAGACACATACTTTCGATAACTTCAGTTATCGAAATCAATCCTATATAACAAGCATAAGCAGGATTATGTTAAGAAAAGAAGCGGTATAAACTCACACCCGCGGTGTTTCTACAGAAACACCGCGGGAAGAATAATAAATAAGTATGAAATCTACGCGTTTTTTTTGAAATTTTTTTCGTTCTAATGCATAATTAATTTCATGTTTTTATAACCTGGAGAGATCTTTATGAATGACTTCAATTTAAAAGACTTGAGCGATCACGAGAAGTATAAATATTGTAGAAATGACATGAACGAAGGAAAATTTGTTCAAGCTTTGCATCATGCAGAAACGATTTCAAACCCAGGTTTCAGGGCGGCTATCTTAATCGATGCTGGGTTTGCTTCTGGAAAATCTGAAAGGATTCGTGACGGAATAAGGTTATTTAAGCAGCTGCTAGAATCCGATTATGAGGGTGAAATTGATAAGAGCTCTTTATTTTATAACATTGCTAATGGTTATGATTGCCTTAATAGATTGAAATGTAAAAAAACAAAAAAATTTTCATTACCAAATGATCAAGATGTACAAAATGCAAAAAAGTACTATAGAAAATCAATCCAACATCTTGTTGATGGCTCTGGTGAATTTGCTTCCCAGGTATATGTAAATTATGGTAATTGCCTAACGAGACTTGGTAGATTTTCTGAGGCGATGGAAAATTATCAAAAAGCCACGGAATTAGATCCAAAAAATGGTATGGCCTTTGGAAATCTAGGCATTGAATATGAACGAAGCGCAATGTTTACACAGTACTATAGACACGAATATTATGCCCTAGCAAGGAAATTTCTTGGAAAGGCTCTAAGTAATACGTGTCACTTGAAGTGGGGCTCTCCTCAAGCAGCGACGAGTTTTCAAAACCATTATGATTTCTTGACTGATCTTATTAAAAAACACAAAAAACCAATCTTAGAACCTGAAATAATAAAACCTTCAGGGAAGAATCAGGAAGTAAAAGACTATATTACTTTTTGTATTGAAAACGGATTATTTCTTAACGGATGGGTTGGAGATCCGACCCTTTCTCCTGGGATAATTGATGATATTTCTTTTGGACCCATCTTAGCTCCGATCGATGATAATTATTTTGTTCCTGAATTATTGAGAATATTAAACGAAATAAAAGAAGCTTTTTCTACTGCTCGCTACTTGTTTTTCCTTTCACAGCAGAAAAGAAATTCGCTTGATGAAATTTCACACGTTACATTTTACTTTGATAATCTTGATTATGATATCAATGGAATATACACTGGTTTATGTAAAACTGCTTATGGTAGGGCGTTTGATATTCTCGACAAAATTGGGGTTTTATTGCACGTATATTATGGTATAGGGAATAGGAAGGATTCGTTTTGGTATTTGTTGGTGCGAAAAGAATCTAGGGGAGAAGAACACATAATAGGATCCTCAATTCGGACGGAGATATTAGCAACAAACAATGTTGGTTTATTTGCACTTGCAGACATTTGTATGGATTACTTTGAAAAAGAAAATACGAACTTATCAGACATCGATACTCGGCGCAATAAAGTAACACATGACTCATTACCAATTCGTCAATTTGGTAAAAAAGATAATCAAAATACTTCTATGGTCTTGGATGATTTTACTAAAGAAACTCTACATCTATTACTCTTGGCCAAACACGCAATACTATACTCGGTGACATCAATAAATTTTTCAGAAAAAGAAAAAAATTATGAGGGACCTTTGGGAAACTTGTATTATTTTGCTACACCTGGTCAACCATTCTTGTGATGATATTTACTTTTGATTAACCGCAGAAAAATAATTGAATAAATAGGGGGAGGGGTATGAAAAAGTTTTTAACTGGGGAGCGAAAAGCGCGCGGGGTCTTCTGTACAAATTTTTTTCCCAATGTGAGAAATCTAGCAATTAAACGGGCTGAAAAATAGAAAATCACACTAGAAAACCTTCATAAAATCACTCAAAAATGCACAAAAATTAAGCTTACGTTTGCCCCGGGAAGGTCCCAGCGAAAACCTTACCCGGGGCGCGCCTTCTAATTGATCATTCAAGAGGTGATTTGATGATCAAAGAGAATTTAAGAGTAAGTACGGCCGAACCCCGGCTTGAAGTAAGACGAATCACCGCCACCAGAGAGGGGTTCCCCCACCCAGGGGATTGACCGCATGTCCTGCCATGCTTTGAACAGGTGATAATTCACTGACACGAGCACAAAGTGCGTTTTTCGTAGATCTATGCCGATGTCGCCCTGGTCATTGCTGCCAACAATGGCGCGGATCTGGTCTGACAGGTCAAACACCTGATTGATCAATCCGTTTACGCCGGCATCGCCGAGCTGCTTTTCGATCTTGTTCATCATGGCATGGAGTTCTTTTTGCAGATTCACCGCTTCGGTGTAGCGCTCCGCTCCGATGAAATCATCAAGTTCACGCTGCGCGGCACTTACCGCTTCGTTTGCCTGTTCAAGAGCGCTCCGGCGTAGCTGAATGTAACTCTCAGTCGAGCTAATTTCACCTGAGATCTCGGTTTCACCTTTTGCAAGCAGATCTGAATTGGCTTTTTGCTTAAGTTCTACCAATTTCGCTTCTAGCGTCTTCATACCGTTTTGAATGGCATCCCGAGACTGGGTAGCGCTTTCCAGATTTTTGGTCAGTTCTTTTTTATTCATCATAGGCCTTTTTATTCTGGCTGGCCAACAGACTGTCTGGTAGGTTGGTAAGCAACCCACCTTTCCTCTGGCAATGCTTCAAACCAGAGCTCGATCTTGCGCTCTTTTAGTTCCATTGCGTTGGAAACGGGGCGGAGCAGCATCAGGCCATAGAACGGTGACGGGTCACGAATTGGTACCACCGCGGGCGGGTTATCCTGCAGATCTGGTCCTTCCTGGACGCCTTTGACCGTGATTTCGAGCTTTACACCTTCGGGGGTGTTGACAGTAAACCATTGCCCGTCAGGGTAGCACCCTTCAAAAGAGATCTTTGTACCCCTCATATCGGGCATGCCTTTCATGGTTGGAAAACCGATTGCGTGGAGCTGCCGGCCAAGGCTCTGGACGTAGGTACCGCTCTTTTCGCCTTTTTTGATTGTTGCAGTCAATTTCTTGATATTGTCGTTCATTTCGAATTCTCCTTATTTGAAAATATGAATTATCTGATAGGTTGCATACGGCTTAATGGTCTTCTGAAGTTATTTTCGTATTGTGCTCCTTTCGCTGGTTGTGGATCTGGGAAGCACTTGATCTTAGACCAATCAACAGGGCACCGATCAATAGAACGGCACCCATAACATACATGGCGGTAATGGGACTGATTTTGTAAGTAGCAATAACGATCAATCCAATGCCGAGCAGTGCCAAAATATCATCCAGGTTATTTTTAATAAATTGCATCATGTCTACAATCCTTCTACGAGTTTATATAATCTCCGTAAACACCGTCACTGTCACGGCGGCGCTCCACTTTTTGCCTGTTTTCCAGACAAATGATTGCGGGCTTTACAACGGACCAGGGGCCGGCGATTTTGTAGCGCTTAGATTTCAGCTCTCCAATGGCTTGAGAAAGGATCTCGCTTGTCACTCCGGCCGTTTGCATATCCGAGAAGGATAGATCCCAGCGTTGCTTGTCCTGGGGGGCGGTGGGAAGGGGAAGCATTGTGAGTTCATGAAAAGTTGTAAGTAATGGATTGATTGACCCGTTACCGTTGCCGCCACCAGGCGGAACGTCTACATCTGTCTCTA
>JAFGSO010000270.1 GCA_016934605.1 Calditrichota bacterium
AATCCATGGGATCTGGAGCAGGGCAGCAGCGGATCTTCAGCCGGCTCTGCTGCCGCTACGGCTGCCGGACTGGTACCATTCGCCATTGGGACGGAAACCTGGGGTTCAATCGTGTCACCATCTACCCGATGTGGCACTACCGGCCTGCGTCCTACTTTCGGTCGGGTAAGCCGTACCGGTGCCATGGCATTAAGCTGGAGTATGGATAAAATCGGACCCATCTGCCGGAATGTGGAGGACTGTGCCGTTGTATTTGACGCCATACGTGGTCCGGATGGAATAGATCCCGCCGTTCTAAATGTTCCCTTCAATTATAAGCCAGATATCGATCCGTCCTCCCTTCGGCTGGGTTATCTTGAGGCTGAATTTGAAAAGGATACTTTATACCGGAAATTCAATGAGTCAGCTCTGGAGGTTTTACGAAAACTCAACTTTCAACTCGTTCCCATAGAGTTGCCCGACCTCCCGGTATACTCCATGTCCTTTATTCTGTCCGCCGAGGCAGCTGCCGCCTTCGATGATCTGACCCGTTCGGGAAGGGACAGTCAACTGGTGCGACAAAGCCGGAATGCCTGGCCCAATGTATTCCGCGCCTCCCGGTTTATCCCGGCAGTGGAATATATTCAGGCAAACCGACTTCGTACACAACTGATTGAAAGTATGGACAAAATGATGAAACAGATAGATGTCTATGTGGCTCCACCTTTTGGTACTAACCTGCTGGCAACCAATCTTACCGGACATCCCTGCGCGGTTCTTCCGAACGGATTTGATGATGATGGTCATCCGGTAAGCATAACGTTCAGCGGAAAACTATACGACGAAGCGACTTTGCTGGCTGTGGCGGGAGCATATCAGAATGCTACCGACTTTCACAGGAAGCATCCGGCTTTGTTTTGGGATTGATTATCAGGATTCAGGATGAATGATGAAGTCCGCTGGCGGACCCCCGCCAGTGGGCGGGCAGGCCTCGCCAGTGGGCGGGCAGGCTGCCCTCCCGGCGGGGATTAAGGGCAATTCAATACATGATGAATAAAGATCGAAGATCAAGGTAGGATTCGATTTTCAGGGAATAAATATTCTTTAAATGCCAGTTAAAATACATTAAACTTTACCTCGCAGAATAAGCTGCTTAGATTATTCAGAAAAAAGAAATCCAGCAATGAATCAACAGGATATTTTCTCAGTTATTAAAAAACGTCGCTCTGTTAGATCCTTTCTTGCAGAGGACATCCCGACGGATCATATCGAAAAATTTAAGGAAGCGCTGCAGTGGGCACCGTCTGCCGGAAACAGGCAACCATGGCATTTCTATTTTATTTTGGATTCAACCCTCAAAAATAAGCTGGTGGATGCTGCCTGGGGACAGAGCTTTATTGCCCAGGCTCCGCTGGTGTGTGTGGTATGTGCCAATCCGGAACAGTCGGCTGTCAGATACGGCAGCAGAGGCCGTAATCTCTATGCGATTCAGGATACAGCAGCAGCGGTACAGAATCTGATGTTGCTGGCATGGTCACTGGGTTACGGCAGCTGCTGGGTGGGTGCCTTTGATGAAGAATCAGTGCGGGCGGTACTTAATTTAAATGTACATCTACGACCGGTGGCCATCGTTCCAGTGGGCAAAGCAGCAGTTCTTCCGGAGCCACCCCCACGATTCCCTCTAAAAAATATCATAACCGTTTTGGACTAGCATGATTTTAAAGAGATCTGCCGAACTGCTCATTTTTCTTTTGATACTCTGCGGAGATCCCGCAGCGTATTGTCAATCCCGTGAGAATTACACAGCTGCCGACTCACTGGGGATTGCCGAGATTACCGCTGAGGAAATCCAATCTTACCGGGCAGATTTCTTCCCCCTGAGTCTGGCTGAAAAAGGGCGACAGAGTGTTTATTCCTGGCGAGGAATGCCACCTGGTTTTCTGGATACATACTTCGAGGACATTCGTCTGAATAATCCTTTATGGGGATACTGGGACAATCAGCATATTCCCATTGAAATAATCCGAAAAAGCCCGGTGGAAAAATTCACAGGAATTTATCGTCTATATCCGGTGCCGGTATCCGAGACAGCGGATCCCGTTACCCGGATTGCCTATTCTCAGGATTTCCAGTTTGGATTATCTTATCTGGATGCCAATCATGTCCAGTTCTATCGCCCGAAAAGCTATTTTCGGCTGGGTGGCGGAAATTTTGTACGGGATGGATCAGCCGGGCCATTCAGCCGGATACAGATGGTGAACTACCGGGTGCAATTTCACCACCAGATTTCAGAAAAAGTAAGTGCGGATATCTGGTACTGGCAAATCAGACATAAATTTGCCCTCGCACCGTTTCCGGTGATAACAGAAGATCAGCGTTTCCACCGGATAGGTCAGGTGATGTGGTTTAAACTTACTTATGAGCCGGATTCCACCGGCCACCTTGAATTTATGCCCTATGGATATAAATGGGGCGACCGGTTTCAGCAAAATAATTTTGCCATCCAGCGAAAAACCGAATTATACTCGGCCGGAATAAAAACTGCATACCTGAAAAAACTCAGAACGGTTAAGTATGGAATGGAAGCAGATGCGATACGGCATAAAATCACCAGTGCCTTCATGTTCCGGACAAATGAACAATGGGATGGTAGATTTTCGGGATTTATTGAGCTGGGAAACAGGAATCTCAGTCTACGGATTCATGGTGGAATATGGCACACAGCTGATATCGGAACGTCCCCCGAAGCAGGTCTGCAACTTGGCTGGAAAATCTGGAGAAATGTGGAAAATGTATTTTCAATATTCCGGAATGCACAGTCTTTACCCCTGGCCCCGCGTGCCTGGACCGGTTATTCCATCTCCCCATTGACAGAGGCACAATTGCCTCTCCGACAGGGAGTTTCCTGGTCACTAAAACTTCCGCATCTCCCCGGTATAAATCTGGAGCTGGAGCCTTATTATTACAAGTTTCTGGAGGCGTGGTACTATACACCGAAAGACAGCGCCTTTGTTCAAAAGGATTTCGATAATTCAGGAATATTTGTCAGGGCCGGCATGAACCCGGGATTTTTTGAACTGGAAAACGAGTTCAGCTATAACCGGGAAAAAAGCTTTAGTCCTGAAATGAATAATGTTGTGAAGCTGATGTTTCCCATCACTCTTTTTAATGGCAATTTGAAACTGGAAAACTACGGCGTCTATCATTATATCCGCAAATGGTATCGCCTGGATTATGATCCTTTTATCAATCAGTATACCCGGACAAATCAGCTCACCGGTCCTTTTCATCTGTTGGATATAAAGATCTTGGCTCACATCAAAACAGCCACCATATTCCTGGTGTGGGATAATCTGCTGTCTGAAGATTATGTGGTGGTGGACAGTTACTACGATCTGTACAGGGGATTCCGTTTCGGGATTTACTGGACCTTATTTAACTGAGGTTTCTGACGGTTATTTGTCATGAAATTACTTCATCATATTATTGCGACGGTATTCGGAGCGGGTTATTCACCACTGGCCCCGGGAACCGCCGGTAGTCTGCTATGGCTTCTGCTGGTCTATTTCTTCCTTCCAACCGTTTCTCCGGTATATGCTCTCCTGTTGATCATACTCCTTGTCCTGGGGGTGATCAGCAGCACTGCAATGGAAAAATGGCATGGAGAAGATCCGTCACTGGTTGTTATCGATGAACTGGTAGGTATGGGCATCAGTCTCATTTTTGTTCCCAGGAGCTGGCCGTTCTTCCTGGGTGCTTTCCTATTATTCCGTTTTTTTGATATTGTGAAACCGTGGCCAATCAATGTTTCTCAGAAACTGAGAGGCGGCTGGGGAATCATGATGGATGATATATTGGCCGGCATCTTTGCTCTGATTATCATTCATCTTATAAGGTTGTTTTTTGTCTGACAACCTTTATTCTCCTTAAATCCGTTGGTCTTTTCCAAAAAAATTTGGTTAAACGGGTTCTGCCGTTTAAATTTATGATCAGATAAATAACAGAGGGTTTATGCTCTTTATTCAATATTTTGCCAAATTAATTAAAATTCTTCGCTCGGCTGCCTCGCCTTCGCAAATTGCCGGTGGATTTATTCTGGGAATGCTGATCGGGCTATCCCCCTCGCTGATCAGTCTCACAAATCTGATTCTGGTACTTTTACTGATTATTCTTAATGTGAATCTGGCCACAGCGTTGTTCTCTTTCGCAGTCTTTTCGGGGATTGCCTACCTGATTGACCCCCTTTCTCACTCTCTTGGATATTTTCTGCTGGTAGGACTGGATGACCTGCGGGAATTCTGGATATCTCTGTACAATGCTCCCCTCACACCCTATACATTTTTTAATAATACCGTGGTTCTGGGAAGCCTGATCATTGCTCTGGTTCTTCTGATCCCGATGTATTTTCTGGTAAAAACGGGTATCATCAAATACAGGGAAAAATATGAACCACGGGTTCAGAACTGGAAATGGATGAAAATGATGAAATCCACACTGATTTATAAGTGGTATGAACGCTTAAAATTTTTGGGAGATTGAGGTGCGAAAAAAAGGACTGGTTTTTCTTTTAATACTTTTTCTGATCATTACCGTTCTTCTTGTGATTTTTACGGATCGATGGCTGGAAAGTGAAATGGAATCATTTGGAAGTGCATTCGTCGGAGCGACTGTAGAATTCGATAATGTTGATTTTTCACTACTGAATCTTCATTTAAAATGGGACAGTCTGCAGGTAACTGATCCCAATAATACCTGGAACAATCTATTTCAAGCCGGAATTACTGATTTCGATCTGCAGTTAGTTCCACTGTTATCCGGTAAAGTGATTGTTAATAATATCATGATGGAGGGAATTCGTTTTAATACCAGGCGTCAGGCTCAGGGAAGGGCGTTGAGCCAGGAAGAACGTGCGGAACAGTCGGAAATTGCTGTCCTTATCAGGGAAAAACTGGAAACGGAAGCGGCTCAAATGCCGGTTTTCAATCTGAGCCAGTTCAGTCAGAAAATTAACGTAGACAGTCTCTGGAATCTGGTGAATCTGCAGACCCCCGATAATGTGGATTCGCTGGCAGATGTTTTCAGACAGGATTTTCAGGGCTGGGAAGAGCGGATCGAGTCGCTTCCCTCCCAAAAAGACCTGAGCGAGATGACCCGGAAAGTTGAAAATATTCAGCCGGAAAAGATTAATACAGTGGAAGAATTTCAGTCGACTTTGCAACAGGTGAATCAGGTCTATCAAAATGTGGATTCTCTCTATAATTCTGTGAAGACCCTGAAAAGCGAATTTTCCGGTGATGTATCCCGTATCAAACAAACCAAAACGGTTGTTTCGGACTGGATCAGGCAGGATTACCAAAAAGCCATAAATATGGCAAAAATTCCTGATTTATCGGTTAAAAATGTGGCCAGGATTTTATTCGGGGAACGGATTATCAGGCAGGTTCAGATGGTTTTGAGTTATATTGGTACGGCGCGCTATTACGCCGAGCAGGTAAAATCTGTTGCACCCAAAAAAGAGAATCCCCCAAGGCTGGAAGGACAGACTGTCTATTTCAGTCCCAGAGAGGCACAACCCAAATTCTGGATAAAACAGATCTCCCTCTCCGGGCAGATTTTGAATGATATGAATTTATCCGGAAAAGTAAACGATATCGTTTCTAGACAGACCGTTATCGGAAAGCCGACGACCATTGAAATTCGGGGTTCCCGGCAGGACCAGAGGGCTCTGAACCTGATGGCCACTCTGGATTACCGGGAAGATCTTCCCCATGAAAAAATTGAACTTCAGTTGCAGCAGATACCGCTGGCCAGTGTAAAATTGACGGATTTTCCCCTGCTCCCCTATAAAATCGAGAAAGGATCAGGAGAAATTCAGGCAGAGCTGAATTTCAAAGGTCCTGAATTTCTGACCAATATCCGTTTTGACAGCAGAAATTTGAGTTTTGATTTTTCCGATGCACCTGAAAAAATGGATGAACGGCTGGCGAAGTTGAGCCGGTCCATTGTACAATCCCTGAATGCAATTTCCTTTGATGCCACCATTAAACGAACTCCGGATGTTTTTAATTTCAGGGTGAACAGCAATATCGATAATCTGATTGCCGATCGAATGAAAAGTATTCTGTCCGATGAAATTCAGAAGGCCCGGAACCAGATTGAGAGCAGGGTAAAAGAAGAAGTTGATGAGTATCGTCAGAAACTGGATTCACTGGTGAATAACCGGGAGTCTGAACTGAGGGACCGCATCGAGAAAGTGGAGAGAGAGATTGAGCAGAGAAAAAAACTGATAGCCGATAAACGCAGCGAAATTGAAAACCGGATAAATGCCAGGAAACAAGAGCTCAAAAAGAAAGCTGAGGAAGAAGCCAAGAAAAAATTAAAAGACATCTTTTAAAATAAGGAGAGTTCGAGATGAGATTACAGAAAGTAGTTCTGTTTGCACTAGTTGCAGTATTTCTCGCAGCGGGAACGGTTTCCCTCTATGGACATTGTCAGATTCCCTGCGGCATTTATGGAGATGAAATGAGATTTAAAATGATTGAAGAGGATATCACCACGGTCGAAAAGTCCATAAAACAGATCCTGGAATTGTCCAAGGCATCTCCGGTGAATTATAATCAGCTGGTACGCTGGATTACCAACAAGGATGAGCATGCCACCAAAATTCAGGATATTGTGAATGCCTATTTCTTCACTCAGCGTATCAGTCCGGTGGATCCATCGGATAAAAAAGCATACCAGGAATATATCCATAAACTGGAGTTGCTTCATCAGTTGCTCTATTATGCCATGAAAACCAAGCAGACCACAGATCTTGCGCATGTGGAAAAACTGCGGACACTGCTTCAGGAATTTTATGATGTTTACTTCAGTCCTGAGGACAAGGAGCATTTGAAAGAGCATAATCATTAAAAGAACCTGAAAACATAAGGGGCAGGAAAGTCTCATTGGACGATAGGACCGTTGAATGGAGATTTTTATATTCTGGTGACACCTCTTCTTTGCAGACATTTTGGTGTGGTGGACAGGAATATACTCCAGGTCTGTGATGCTGCTATCCTATAATTGTGGCCGGTTTTGTCATCGAAGTGAATGTGAATGAAGAAAAAACAGATTATGTAAT
>JAFGSO010000271.1 GCA_016934605.1 Calditrichota bacterium
CACCGACTGAAGGTTTACCCGATTCCAGCGGGAGATATCCAGGGTTCTCTCCACAAAATCATGCAATTTCTGGGATGCCAGCAGGATTTCCACCGAGTATTTCTTGAGCGGACTGTCCGGCGGTATTTTGCGGTGAAGGCCATCCGACAGCAGATGAATACCGCTCAACGGATTCTTCAGGTCGTGAATGATATAGGAGGCAAATTCGCCCATCATAATCAGGTTCTCATTGGCCACCTGTTCATCAATCAGCGCCTTGAGTTTTGCAGATAGTTTATTGAGTGACTCCACCAGCTCGCCCACTTCATCTTTCCGGCTCAGATCGATGGATGCTTCCAGATTCCCCTGTCCGTACTCACTGGCCAGGTGAACTGCTTTCCGGATGGGCCGGGAGATGGATCGGGAAAACTGCCAGGCCAGCAGCAGACTGATGGTAATAGCGGTAATTCCGATGATAATGATGGAATGAATCAGCCCCTCGAACGGATCCTGTACAGAATATTTCATCCTGGCGATACCGATCTGACGGTTCAGCAGGAAAATGGGAACGACCGTATCCCATAGTTCCCGGCCGGCGGCGGTTTCCTCTTTCTGTATCAGCATCTGCCGGGCTGCCAGGGCCTGCAGGGTAAACAGGTCCCGATAGGTTTCACCCCGCCGTTCCGGTTCGCTGGCGGCCATCACCCTGCCGGCACTGTCCAGAATGGCAATGGAAACGATGTCCTCACCGCCCATCATGCTGTCTATCAGGCTTTGCAGAGTGATATAGTCATCCTGCAGAATGGCATTCAGGCTGGTATAAGCCAGCGTGCGGGTAAAACCAATGGCTTTTTCCTGCACCAGCTGCAGAAGCATCCGGCTCTGAAAATAAAAGATAGCAACAGATACGAAAAGGATCACGAAAAACACCAGTCCGGCAAAATAGATAAAAAACTGTCCCTGCAGTTTCAGTTTTCCGGAGAGAAGATTTTGGATTTTTTTCTTCATATAAAGACAAGGAGCCAGGATTCAGGATTCCGCAATTCTTGTTTTCTTGTATCTTGTATCTTGTATCTTGTTTTTACCTTAGCACAATATTCTGATACTGGACGTGGCCGTAGGGATCCAGCGGGAGTTTTTCTATTTTATTACGGTTATAGGCATAAACCGGGATCACATGATACATGAATACGGCCGGTACATCTCTTAGAACAAGTTCCACAATCTGCCGATATAGTTCTTCACGCAGCTGGCGGTCCGGTTCCCGGCGGGCCTCCTCCAGCAGGCGGTCCACGGCATTATTCCGGAAATGGAGCAGATTGTGGGGTGAAGATGAATGAAACAGGGAATAGAGAAAATTTTCCGGATCACCCAGTACGTCGGTGCCCCAGGCAGTCCAGTATACCTGCGAAGTATCGCTGCGGCAGGCCGCTTCCAGTTCTTCCCAGGAATAAAAAGGTATCAAATTCAGTTTTATGCCTGCTTTCTCCAGATCGTTTTTAATTGCTTCGAATATGGTATTCCTGGCCCGGTAGCGATCCAGATAATAAAACGAAGCTCTGAATCCGTGCGGATATCCTGCCTTCGCCAGCAGTTCGGCGGCCTTTTCCGGATTGTAGCCCGGCTGTGTGATCTCCCGGTAATTGAACAGCACCGGGGGAAGCGGCCCTTTTGCCGGTATCGAATTTCCGCGAAGGAAATTATATACCAGTTTTTCCCGGTTGATGGCCAGGAGAACCGCCCGGCGTACTTCCGGGAGATGGAAGGGAGGGGACTGACTGTTGAATCCGATCATCACCGTGGAGGTTGCCGGCAGCACCTGATAATCCACAACACCCAGCCATTTCAGTCGGTCTATGTAGAAACCGGGAATTAAATATAATAAATCAATTTTGGACTCTTTAAAATAATTGCTGATTTCAGAATAATCAGAATAAACTTTAAAGGAAATTTGATCAATGTTGGGGAGGTGATTAGGATAAAGTTCAAATTTAGTTAATACTAATTCAGAATTATCATCCAATTTCTTGAACATATAGGGCCCACTACCCACCGGATGTTCTGCTAATTTATCGCCATATTTCAGTATTGCTTTCTTGGAAACCCCTTTAAGTCCCACCGGAGAAGTGAGAGTATAAAGAAAAGGTGTATAAGGATATTTCAGTGTGAATCTCATGGTGAGAGAATCAATGATATGAATAGAGTCAATCATTGAAAAAAGCGGAGAATCTAAATTCAAACGCATCTGACGTTGAAATGCAAAAACCAGAGCTTCGGTATTTACCGGTGAATTATCTTGGAAAAAAATCCCCGGTTTCAAGGAGAAAAAATAACTCCTCTGATCTGAAGAAACAGACCATTTCTCAGCTAAACCCGGTTCAAAAGTCTTATAATCATCGCTAAGACCTACCAGAGGTTCATAAATCAAAGAAACAATCCTGTTATCTTCAGGTGTTTTAATAGTAGCCGGATCCAGATTAAAAATTACTGATTCAATACCCTCTGAAATCTTATTATTGCTCCCGGAAAAATCACAACCAGAGCAAAAAAATAAAATAACATAAAAGAGTACGGCAAAAGACGGTCCGGAATACAACAACTTTAAGTCAAAATTCTCAACTAATCGCTTTATCCGATACATTCCAGATTTGTAAAACTGATCCCCCTAACATACTCAGGACGAAGAAGGGAATCCGATAGATTTTTTTCCATACTTTGCGAAACTTTGCCATAACGGCCTCCTTAATTTGGTTAATTTTCAGGGAAAAACCAACGGTGAATTCATGAATCCACACGAATTTTATTTAGTAAAGAACAGATTCAACCGGATATGGGACAGTGACCAGCGGACAGTCCTGAATCCAATTCTCAGGCTCGCCAGCGGCTGGAACAGCAACCGGCTGAGAGCGGCCTCCAGATCGAATAGCTTCAGGCGGAGCCGGGTAAGGAATTTCATGCGGTAATCATATCCATGGAGATAATGGTCCCGGGTGAGCAGACCGGCTTGTTTGTACTCCCGGTAGAGCGGACTGCCGCGATAAATCTCTATGCGGCGGTTCAGGGAGATACGGCATTGCGGACTGTTGAAATAGCGGCGGCGCAATTCATAGAGAACGATGAACTGGTGGATAATATCCAGAAAGGTGGTATAGGCATCCGCCAGTATCAGGGAGGCCAGAACGTCTATTTTCAACCGGTAGAGCGTGATGACGGCTTTCAGATTCTGGCGGACCGAAATTCCTTTACGGAATCGTTGTAACTGCTTCTGGTCGAAGGATTCCAGTCCGATGAACACCCGCTG
>JAFGSO010000272.1 GCA_016934605.1 Calditrichota bacterium
ATATTGCTGCGTTCAGGGCTGAATCGCTCAATTCCGGCAAAAAATATCAGAGATCGGTGAAACTGCTTCTTACAAAATAAAGATTGCCGGGGACTTGTGGATAATAGTCTGCATAATTCATATCGCATTATTCATAATCCCCATGGTAGCGGGGCACAAAGTACTTTACGTTAATAATTTGAAAGAATTTATCCTGTCAGAATGATTTCAGATGAGTTTTATCAACTATTATGCCTAAAAAGTATGGTTTTATATACCTGATTCCTTTTTTTTACTTTTTTCTTAAAAGTGAATTGTTCTCTGTGGCCTCGGTGCCTCTGTGGCACATGAATAGTCACAGAGACACGAAGAGCACAGAGAAAGATGAATGAATTGCATGTGCCTGTTATATTTTGTGAATTGATCAGGATAGAGAGGTATTAATGAAAATTCACTGCGGAATCCCGGTTTCTATTTTAATTTTTATAGTGTTTCTTTTGACAAATTTAATCTCGTTGCGTGCTTCAAACCAGATCGATTATCAAAAAAGTATTCATCAGGTTGAATGGGAAAAATATCATAAGCTAGACAAAATAAACCAGGGCATCCCGGATGTTATTTCAGGACGCCCCATGGATCTGATATCGAAGGAAATACCTCCCACGCGTGAGGTTTTCGGTTATCTGCCGTACTGGACATATTCCAACTACCCTTATTTAAATTATAATCTGCTCACGACCATTGCCTACTTCGGTGTCGATATTGACGAATACGGAAATATTACCAATTATCACCACTGGCCGGCAGCCGGTCTGATCAATGAAGCACACTCGCACGGAGTTCGGGTAGTGCTGACGGTCATCCTGTTCGATCCCACCAAGCTGGGTAACCTGCTTAACGATCCGGTAAGGCGAACCCGGCTGGTCAATAATCTACTTACCCAGGTACAGAATGCCAATGCAGATGGTGTCACCATTGATTTTGAGAGAGTACCGTCCTCGGCCAAAGTAAATCTGACCAATTTTATGTCTGAATTAACCACTGCCTTTCATAATAATATTCCCGGATCTTTTGTTACAATTTTCAGTCCTGCTGTGGACTGGAGCAATGCCTGGGAATATGACAATCTGGCGCAAATTACGGATGGTCTTATTATGCAGGGTTACGATTATCATTGGAGGACTTCGCCCAATGCCGGCCCCACTGCACCGCTGACCGGTGGATCTATCTGGGGAACTTATAATGTTACCTGGACGATTAATGATTACCTCTCTAAAACTCTGCAGAACAGCGGAAAACTGATACTCAGCGTGCCGTTCTTCGGATTTGAATGGAATACCGCCGATGGGCAGCTGAATTCACCGGCCCTGGCTCCCGGTACTGCGATCTTCTACAATTCAGCCTATCCCAATGCCCAGATCCACGGCAGGCTGTGGGATCAGGAATCGCAGACACCCTGGTATCGATACACCAGTGGCAGCCTGTGGTACCAGGGATGGTACGATGACAGCCTCAGTCTGGGTTTGAAATTCAGTCTGGTGAATCAGCTCAACTTGAAAGGAGTGGCCATCTGGGCACTGAGTTACGACGGACAGAGAACTGAACTCCAGGAGGCGATTACCGATGCATTCGGATCTAACGCTGCACCATTTAAGCCTGAGCGGTTCAGAATTGTGAATCTGGGAGGAGGTGCAGTTAAAATAGCCGTATCACCGTCCGGGGGAGCAACTGCATATCGTCTGTACCGAAGCTCTGACGGTGACGTTTTCGATGAGGGGACCGATTTTTCAAATCCGGATATTGTCCTCAGTAATCTTTCGCAGGACAGTATAATTTACATCAAAATGGCGGCCGCAAACGGAAACGGAGAAAGTGCTCCCACGGAAGTTTTGGCAGTGAAACCGTTAAACTCCTTAGCGGACATTTTAATTGTCAATGGTTTCGACCGTATTTCCGGAACGATAAATACTTTTGACTTTATCCGGCGTTTTGCACCGTCTTTAGTACGATTTTACCGCTCTTTCGATTCCTGTTCCAATGAAGCTGTGTCGGAAGGAGATGTATTACTGCAGGATTATAATGTGGTCATTTGGATATCGGGAGAAGAAGGAACCAGTGATGAAAGTTTCAGTATGGTGGAGCAGGTGCTGCTGGCATCATACCTGGAAGCCGGAGGCAAATTATTTTTGTCCGGATCGGAGATCGGATATGATCTGGCAGGTCAGGGTAGCAGTGCGGATCAGCTTTTCTATCGCACCTATCTGAAAGCCGACTATGTGATGGACCGGGTACCAACATATAACATGGACGGGATTTCACAGACTGTATTCAATAGTCTGACTGCTATCAGTTTCGACAACGGGACATATGGGACCTATAATGTTGATTATCCTGACGGAATCAGACCGGTTGACGGCTCAGTTGCCTGTCTTAATTATTCCGGCTTTGCTCCTGAAACTTATGGATATGCCGGTATTCAGTATGAAGGGAATTTCGGAAACGGGACCACTCCCGGAAAACTTGTTTACCTGGGAATTCCTTTTGAAACTATATATCCGGAGAACATGCGGGATAGTATCATGACCCGAATTTTTCAGTTTTTTGATATTTCATCGGATATCAGCATTGTGGATCCGGTCCTGCCGCAAAAAGTTGAGCTCAGTCAGAATTATCCGAATCCCTTTAACCCGACCACTACGATCAAATTTACCATTTCCGGAGGGCAAACTGTTCATGTTAAGCTCACGGTTTATGATCTTCTTGGGCATGAAATAGCGATTCTTTTGGATGAAATGAAGGGAAGCGGGATATACGAAGTTAAGTGGGATGGGAAAAATTCTCGTGGCAAAGCAGTTCCCAGTGGTATATATATCTATCGGCTTCAGGCAGGCAGGGAGACCATTTCGCAAAAGATGACGCTGATTCGATGAGGTACAATCGGAAAAAGCAAATCTTTTGAATATGGGGAATACCGATTATTACCATGATTTCCTTCTAAAAGAGTAGGGGTAGAGAGAAGATACTTAACTTTGTTCGTGGTCTATTTTGTAAGGAAGATGTTATTATTTTTTTTATTCAACCACCCCCTTTTTCCCCCTCCTCACAAAGGAGGGAGATGGAAGGGGAGGTTGGTAATCTTAATAAATTCAATAACATAACTTGGCATGGCAGAACGATCAGATAATTTGATCATATATACTTATTTTGCGCTATGTTGATCAAAAAAACATGATACGAAAATCAAATGTTGTTATAACAATGAATACTAAAAATCAAATAATTTCCGGGAAAAAAGTATGAAAAATTGGCTCACTTCTATTTTTTTCATTTTATTTTGTGCAGTTATTTCACTAAATCTTCAGTCACAGGAACAGGAAAACATGCTGATAAAATTATTGGAGGAACACAGCGAAGAACTCGGAATTGTATTGCAGAATCCGGAAAAATTCCGGTTGCAGATACTTTATACCATGATCAACAGGGATCAAGATAATCGACCTGATTTTATTTCAAATGAATATCGGCTGGATACCACTCATTATTTTTATCCGGCCAGCAGCATTAAACTCCCTGTTGCGGTGCTGGCGCTGGAAAAACTGAACGAGATTAATATCCCAGGCCTGGATAAAGAGACTGCGCTTCGGATCGATAGTACGTACAGCGGACAGACCGCAGTATTTTATGATAATACATCACTTATGGGATTTCCCACGATAGGTAATTATGTTAAAAAGATATTTCTGGTAAGCGATAACGATGCCTTTAACCGTCTCTATGAATTTCTGGGACAGAGAGAAATCAATGAATCATTATGGGGAAAAGGGTACAAAAGTGCCCGCATCAACAGGCGTCTGGAAATTGGTCTTTCTCCGGAAGAAAACCGGGCGACCAATGCTATGACATTTTTTCGGGATGATAGTATTATTTACAAGAAACCCGCACAGATGAATCGGGATACTCCCACTGTGCAAATGAAAGACCTAAAGCAGGGTAAAGGATATTTTAAAAGCGGTGAGCTGATAAAAAAACCGATAGATTTCAGTTATTCCAATTATATTTCGGTAAGAGATCTGCAGGCAATTTTAAAATCGGTCATTTTTCCGGATGCGGTTCCGGAGAAGCAGCGGTTTCATCTGACAGATGAAGATTATAAATTTCTCTACCGTTATATGTCCATGTTACCGCGGGAGAGTGATATCGAGGCCTATCAGGATACCACAACATATCCTGATGGTTATTTGAAATTTTTCATGTTTGGTGACAACCGGGAACAAATTCCATCCCATATCAGGATATTCAATAAAAGCGGACAGGCATACGGTTATCTGATTGATAATGCCTACATTGTAGATTTCGATGAAAAGATTGAATTTCTATTAACAGCGGTGTTGCAGGCGAATGAAAATCAGATTTATAATGATGATAAGTATGAATATGAGGAGATTGGACTTCCTTTCCTGGCAAAACTGGGATGGATCATCTATCAATATGAATTGAAGCGGAATCGCCCCCATCCGCCGGATTTAAGTCGTTTTCGGGTTCACTGATAGGGGCTCAGGGGAACAGAGGCTCAGGCACAGAGGCTCAGCGGCTCAGAGGCACAAAGGCTCAGGGGGAAATAGTACAAAATACAAAGTAAATTCCCGGGATTGGCCACTATTTTCTGATTACTGCTTTCTGCTTTCTCTATTCTGGATACTTATTACTTTTGCTTTCGAGTTTAGGCTGGTGACTGACAACTGCAGACTGGAAACTTGCTGGTTTCCGGCTTTTCTCTCAAAAAACCCCCTGGCCCCCTTTACAAAAGGGGGAACCTAGCACGATATCTTTTGCCTTAAACCATTAGTCTTCCTTTTTACTCTTTTCCCCCTATACCTTTATACCCCTATTCCATATACCTTATACCATATACCCCTACTTTATCAGCATCATCCGCCGTGTAATGCTTCGATTGTTTTGGGTCAATGTATAAAAGTAGATTCCGGACGCCAGACCGGAACCATCGAACAGCACTCTATACCGTCCCTTCAAGACATATCCGTCCACCAGCGTTGCCACTCGCTGTCCCAGGACGTTAACTACCTGAAGTTGTATTTTATCACTTCTCGGAACATTGAAAGCGATAGTGGTAGTCGGATTAAAAGGATTGGGATAATTATTTTCCAGGGTAAAATTATACGGTTGATTGTTCAATTTTTTAATGACAGGTGATATAAAGTAATTCGGGTCGGTAACAAAATGCAAGGTGTCTTCATTGGTAAGTGGCTTTTC
>JAFGSO010000273.1 GCA_016934605.1 Calditrichota bacterium
ACCCGATCTTTTGATTTCTGAGTGTCCAATTTGATAAAAACTGCGTGCAAAGGGTAATACCATGAAATATTTACTGTTTTTTTTCCCATTGTTAACATTCATATTCTTCACAACCTGCCAGAAATCCCCCCGATTGATGGTTACTTTCCCGGTTCTTTCGGACACCCTCTCTGCCGAGGAGCAGGCAGCTATTCAGTTTCTCCGGGAATCCTCCGAATTCGATGTTCAATTTATTCCCGCTGTCAACATTACTGCCGAAATTCAGAATGCGGAAATCCTCTGGCTGCATATTCCCGATTCTTCTTCCTATCAAAAGTGGCTGAGTCACCGGGATAAACTACAGCTTTTAAGGAGCTGTTATGATGCGGGAGGAAAACTGCTGCTGACAGACTATGCTTCCCTGCTGCCCTATGAATGGGGAGTAGAATCACAAAAACCCTCCATTGAGACGGTTGATATCAAAGATGACTGGCTTTTTGATAAAAAGGGATTGCAGAGCTTTCGCGGTCATCCGGTTTTTAGCGGACTGTTCGGTGGTACTTTTCTCTGGGATGCCTATCAGGATCATCAGCTGGATGCCATTGGCTATTTTGAAAACGATTTCCCCGCCGATGGTCGTGTTGTAGCAGTGGCGAAATCCTATATCCGGATCCATGGTAATCACAAACTGATGACGGAGTACCGGAAAGATGGTGGCCGAATGATAACCGTGGGTGCTTTTGTCATTTTCTCGGAACGAAACCGTTTACAGCAACATCTGAATAAATTCATCAGTAACTGCCTGATGTATCTCCGCGGAGATCTCAATGAAGGCCCTGAGACTTACTGGAAGAAATATGAACTTAAACCGCAGGAATTTTCCATTTCCACCGCTGAACTATCACCTGCTGTTTCATCCGGTATAAAACCCGAGACGATTCCGGATATGCTTCTGAAAAGATCTCCGGCCGGTGAAAATTTCTATGATATCAACGGCCGGAGAGCGCTGGTAATGGGCCAGGAAAAAGGCGGTATCGATGAGCTGTGGATTCATCCCTTTATGGTTCTGCGGGATTATCAGGCGGGAATTGCCTGGAACGATTCGGTGCTCTGGCTGAAACATCTGCCGGTATCAGT
Source organism: Calditrichota bacterium (assembly GCA_016934605.1). Classification (GTDB taxonomy): domain Bacteria; phylum Calditrichota; class Calditrichia; order RBG-13-44-9; family RBG-13-44-9; genus RQOF01. The sequence goes on from JAFGSO010000273.1 coordinate 1,117, forward strand.
CGAAATCAGGCCGGAGTCTTTTACCAGAAATTACACTTTACCGGAGGGTAATCTCAGAGAAGTTATCGTGCCGGCATTGAACAAGCCCGGTATCATTATCCATTATGATTTTCAGACCGCATTTCCCCAGCGTTTGATCATCAAATACCGCACCAATCTCCGCTGGATGTGGCCGTATGATGAAAATGCCGTCGGCGATATCTGGTATGCCTACGATCCCGAACTGGAGGCATTCCATTTCCGGGATTCTTCGGAGGATTTATACGGTGTGGTGGGAGCAGACCAGTCGCCAATTGCCCATTTTGCAGGACAGTATGCCGATATTGTCTGGGACGGACAGGGTTTTACCGGAGAAAAAACCGATCTGAATCAGGTATATCAGGCCTTCGAATTTGATATCGGATCAGGCGGAAATAATATCCTTAATATTGCTGTTGCCGGCACAAATATGGGACAGCAAAAGGCACTGGATACTTATCAGACACTTCTTTCAGATCCCCGGAAGGTTTATGATGCGGGCTTTTCACATTATCAGAATTTGCTGGAACGAACGGTGCAGATTGAAAGCCCCGATCCGCAGTTCAATCAATTTTGGAAGTGGGCTATCGTGGGGACCGACCGGTTCCTGGCCCATACTCCCGGTGTGGGAACCGGCTTGCTTGCCGGTTTTTCAACTACAGCCCGGGGATGGGGTGGGGGACATAAAATCAGTGGTAGACCCGGTTACGCCTGGTACTTTGGACGGGATTCCGAGTGGGCCGGTTTTGCCATCGACGATTATGGAGACGTGGAACTGGTGAAGCAACAGCTGGAGTTTCTCCAGAAATACCAGGATATCAGTGGTAAAATCTTTCATGAAATTTCCACCAGCGGCGTCGTTCATTTCGATGCGGCAGATGCCACTCCGCTGTACATCATTCTTGCCGCTCATTATTTGAGGGCTTCCGGGGATGTAAATTTTATTCGCAGAAGCTGGAATCATATTCAGAAAGCGCTTGAATTTCTCTATTCCACGGACACCGATCAGGATTTACTGATCGAAAATACCAATGTGGGACATGGATGGGTGGAAGGAGGAAAACTCTGGGGAGCCCATACCACCCTTTATCTGGCTGCATTGTGGGCACAGACACTCAGGGAATCTGCTTATATGGCTGCCTGCCTGGATAAAAATACCTGGGCGGAAAGATATAATCGGGAAGCAGATCAGATTATTCAAATAATTAACAGTGATTTCTGGAACGATTCCACCGGCTTTTATCACTACGGAAAAATGAAAGATGGCAGCTATAACCCTGAACGAACTGTTTTACCGGCGGTGGGTATGTATTACGGACTGATGGATCGGGATAAGGTGGAAACCATGCTGGAAGAATTTTCCGGAAACGGGTTCTCCACCAACTGG
>JAFGSO010000274.1 GCA_016934605.1 Calditrichota bacterium
TACAATTAACCATTAAGGAGGATACATTCATGAAAGACAGACAAATGTATATCGACAAGCTCTCTGCCCAACTCAAGGAATGGGATGCTGAAATCAGCAAACTGGAGGCAAAAGCAGACAAAGTAAAAGCAGATGCCAGAATTGAATATGAGAAACAGATTACGGACCTGCAAAACAAAAAACTGGAAGTAAAAAATCGTATCGGCGAAATTAGGGAAGCCGGTGAAGATGCCTGGGAAGAACTGAAAGAAGGTGCTGAGAAATCAATTCAGACCATGAAAAATGCTCTGAATAACGCGCTTTCCAGATTTAAGTAATACTGCTGTTTGTATGAGGACGGGGATCGATTCGGTCAGTGTTAATTATGAATCAATATTTGAATAATTATATGTAAAACATTGAAATTATTGTTATCAGGCTGACAATTGATCCGTTCCGGATGTCCCGATCTTTCTTTGTTCTGTTCTGAAAAATTTAGATGAAGTTTATCATGTTCAGTCCCAGATGCCTTTCATCTGAATGTTTTTTGGTTATTTTTTATATAATTCACATTCGATCAGAGAGGTATTCCAATATAACCTTGTCCAGTTATATGATTATTCCTTTCTCTCCGCCTGATAAATAAAAATTGAAATACCCATATGATATTTTTGACAAATGTCCAAATCCTTTGGAATGCAAGTGCAACGTCAAATCAGTTATTTCTTGTTGGAATCAGAAAATATTTCAATTTTCAAAACTTAAGGATACGGATATGAAAAAAACAATAATCATGGTTTTTATCGGTATGGTTTTAGGGGTGAACGGTATATTCTCACAGAATAGCCATGAACCTGCTCTTGAAGAATTCCAAAAACACTTTAAGAAAGACTAAATGATTATGTCTTTAGCTCAGCTTATTGTGTAATATTACATTTCAGGATACACGTTTGGATTCGAAAAATTTTTGACTAAAGATTAGAAAGACATACTACAAAACACCTTATATTTTATTGTAATTTTTATACATAGCAACCTCCCCCATAATCTCCTTCCTTACTAAGGGGGGGAAAGAGGGGGAGGTTAAACAAAAATACAAAATTTGAATATTTCTGAGTATTAATAAGTTTAGCTGAGCTAAGGACATAATAATTTTATTTAAAAATAGAATAAATCAAGAAATAAGTGATATCATAAAAAAGATCATTAAATACTCACAAAAAAAGTGAATCCATGGAACTCATTCAACTCATCAGTCTCACTATCTTTGCCGGCATTTTTTCTCAGGTACTGGCTTACAAACTCAGGTTGCCCGCCATCGTTCCCCTGCTGGTAATCGGTGCATTACTGGGGCAATTCAACGTACTGAATCCTCACCTGCTGGGGGAGGGATTGCATACTATTGTACAGCTGGGTGTAGCCATTATATTATTTGAGGGGGGATTAAGTCTCAAAATCAAACAATTCAAAGAAGCTCCACTGATTATCAGGAATCTGGTCTCCATCGGAGTTTTGGTTACCTGGCTGCTATCCGCCCTGGTGGCTTATTTTTTAGTACCTGCGCTTCATAATACCAGCGGTTTCAAAATAGCACTCCTCTTTGGCGCTCTGATAACCGTTTCCGGCCCAACCGTTATTCTGCCATTATTGAAAATTGTAAAACCCACCAAACGGGTTGCCACAGTACTCAAATGGGAAGGAATTCTGATTGATCCTATCGGAGCATTATTGGCGGTGGTACTTTTAACGTTTTTAGTCACCAGTGCCGCGGGATACGATTCAATTATCAAAGCCTTCTTAAACAGCCTGTCAATTGGAGTGGTACTGGGAGGAACCGGCGCCTTCATTATTTACCGACTGCTGAATATCTATAATCTCATCCCGGATGAGATGAGAAACCTCATGGTTTTAACCATGGTGTTAATTGTTTTTTCCGTATCGAACTGGCTTCAGACGGAGACGGGAATATTGTCTGTCACGGTAGCAGGCTTTGTTCTGGGTATCTTGAATCCGAGGGGAATACGAGAAATAGAATCATTTAAAGGCCAGTTGACGACACTGATGGTCTCCATTTTATTCATTCTTCTGGCAGCACGGTTGGATCTGCTAGCAATATGGAATCTGAAAATCCCTGGTTTACTTGTGTTGTTGTCTGTGTTGATTTTCATACGCCCAATAAATGTTTTTATAAGCGGTTTTAAATCTCAGCTTAATTTGAAAGAAAAAATATTTGTTTCCTGGATAGCTCCCCGGGGGATTGTGGCTGCTGCCGTTGCCTCTCTTTTTGCTGACACATTGAAAGAAACACCGGAATTTGCACAGCAGGCCGGATATATTGAATCGCTCACATTCCTCATTATCGGGGGAACTGTGTTTTTTCAGGGTGCGACCGCCCGGTTTATCGGCAAATTCCTTGGCGTAATTGAACCCGATCCGAACGGAATCGTCCTTATTGGTGCAAATCAACCCGCCCGCCAACTGGCACTGGCACTCAAAAATCTCGATCTGGATGTCATGTTAATCGATACGAATAACTCTCTGGTTGCCAGAGCAAGAAAGGAAGATCTCCCGGCTGAAATTGGTAATGCTATTTCTCAGGAAACCATTGAAGATCTTGATCTGACCGGATTTGGGAAGTTGGTGGCCTTAACCCCCAATGAAAAGGTAAATGTGCTGGCCTGCCAGCTGTGGTCACAGGAATTTGGCAAAAGCAATGTTTTCCGAATCGAGGTTCAGGAAGAAGAGTACCAGCCTTCGGAGGAATCCAGGCTTTCCGGTGAAGGACAACTAATATTTCCGGCTACTGTTACGCAGAAATGGCTGCAGCATCATCTGGGATCTTCCTGGGAAATTACCAAAAAAGAATTAAAATCCAAAGATGATGTACAGAGTTTTCAGAAAAAAACGGAAGAAGAAGAAATTTATCCCCTGGCCCTGGTTCATAATGGTAAAATTCATTTTTATAGTCCGGATATGGAACTTAGCGACGGCAGAATTTTACTGTATTTAAAGAAAGCAGCTGAAAAGAAGTCCGAAAATAAATCTGCGGCAGCGAAGAAGAAAAAATCGAAAGAAAAATAAGTAAAAAGTTATAAAGGGATATTCTGGTTTGTAAACCCGGAGGGACTCCTGTCAGCATTTCTGCTGCCACAGCGGCTTCCTCCCAACCTCTTGCAGATACCGAATTGGCTCTAATAAAAAAAGTGGTCAACTCTAAAACGGCATGTTGCCAACTGCTTTTATCTTTTTTCTTTGATCTTTGATCTTTAAAAACTGGCACGCCCGGAGGGACTCGAACCCCCAACCCTCAGATCCGAAGTCTGATGCTCTATCCAATTGAGCTACGGGCGCAGGTTATTGAAAGTTAATACCTCATCCCAAAAAATTCAAAGCCAATGTTATCTATTTTTAAATCCAAAGACGATTTTCTAAAATAACTGCAATATCTGTTGACAAAAACGGGTCGGATGCTTCATATTATCGGGAACACAAA
>JAFGSO010000275.1 GCA_016934605.1 Calditrichota bacterium
AGTTCTTAATATTTTTCACATGCTGTAATATTTTACAAAACAATTACATAAAAATCAATAAACTTAACTGAATTTGGGAAAATATTAGATGTTTTTACTAGCCAATGTAAATAATTAACATCAGAAAAGTGAAGCAGAACATCTCTTTTTAGACACGTTTTTGATGTTTTTTAAACCAGGTCTGATTTTTATGTCAAAAATGCAGTCCAATACAAGTCGAAAACCGCTTTTTCCATAAGAATAATACAATGCCACTTTTATATCAGGGCCGGGCAATTTTTCTGATGTTAGCCCACCATTCCGAGGTTGAGTGAAAATTTGAAGACAATGAAAAATGGTTTCAGCTAATTTGTTTGGAAATTCAAAAAAATCAATAGGAAACGGATTCTCCCGAAGGGACCACTTTGTGGCCGCCGGTCCGGCGCCAGAGGGCTTTTCGTAGGATTGGCAGTTGGTTGGGATATTTCACATTATTTCTTCAATAGCGGGTTTATAGAAAAAACATAAATTTGTCCCATCGGGACGGTTAAAAACTCTGAAAACCTGTCATGGTCAGGGAAGTAGACAACATTGGATTTGGTTACACGGGTGGTATGTCAAAATTAATTTTGACATACCGGTCCTTCTTTTTGTTCCGGAGAATCCCTGGTAATCAGCCGTCCCGATGAGACGGATAGGATGGTGGGTAGATTCGTTTTCCCGGCCGTTCCGGATAAAACAAAAGATAAAATTATCAGCCGCAGAGAATCGGCCCGTGAAGGTACAGGCCTGTCAAGGCGAAGTGGTTGTTGCTAAATAACTTAAATCTACTTTCAGATTATAGCATAACAGATGAAACTATTTCAGAAGCAGCATCTTTCTGCATTCTGAAAAGCGTTTCCCCCCATTTCCAAGGACTTCCAGCCGATACAGATATACCCCACTGGCAAGATCGGAAGCATCCCACTTAACCGAATGGGAACCGGAAAGCAGGGAACCGGAAAACAGGTCGGCTATTTTCTGACCACGTATATTATAAATTTCCAGTGTCACATCACTGTCAACTGCCAACTGCCAACTGATCACTGTTTTTGCATTAAACGGATTGGGATAGTTCTGATACAGGATAAATTTTTCAGGAATAATAATATCATCGGGAGATTCCTTCAATCCGTTATACAGCGGACCAATGGTGTACGGTATTGCCGGAATGTCGCTGATAAGGGTATTCTGGGCCAGAACCAGGATAGTATCCGAGAAGGTTGCTTGTAATGTATACGTGTCGTTCGGGGAAGCTCCGGATTCGGCCACAACTTTCACCCGATACTCCCCATTGGGTTTGCCGTAGGGGATGAGAATAAGGTCATCCTGCTGCAGGTCTCCGTTGATATCATTTTCCACATAAATGGTGTTGGAAACCGGATTCAATGTTTTGATGATCACCTGATTTTCCGGATCGGTCAGTTCCAGATCGATCGGACCTTCTCCCAGAACAACCAGATGATGGCTGGAAAAAGCACTGTCCGGCAGGGTGGAGTGGATTTCTCCCTGTCCCAGACTGTGTTCGTAGTGCAGATTGTTTTCTGTAAAGGGTGTTTCCAGTTCGTTATGAATCCACATGTTGATCAGCGGGGGAAATATCTCGATTTCACTGTAGCTCAGCTGTGCCGGGAACAGGGGAGATTCGATAACCTCGCTGGACTGGTAATCAAAGGTGGACAGAACAATCTCCAGCAGCACATTCAGATTGCCCAGAGTATCAATGTCAAAATTCATGAACGGGGCCCGAAGGCTCAGATGATATCCGATTTCAGCACGGAGAAGGTGGGACAGGATGAAACTCTGGGGTATCAGATCGTTGATAGTGGGAAGCGGCGTTTGCGGGTCCGGCAGTTTTAGACGGGCCTTGCTTCTGATAAGATCCGGTGTATATGTTTTAAAATAAATCGCCTGAATGCTGTCCGGGATCAGGGGTATCCTGATGAGGGTGGTATCAAATGACAGAAACGGATCCGGCAAGTTAACAGCTACCGATAGATCCATAATATAGTCGGAGGCCTGCCCCCGCAGATCCTGAAGCTGTTCATCATACCACAGGATCATATCACTGGTACCAGCCACCTCACCGTCCAGCGTGATGCTGAAAGTTGCCGTTACCGTGTCAATGTTTCCATTGCTTTGTCGAATGGGTTCTGCGGGCAGAATCCAGGGGCCGATCTGACAATCGAGATGGAGGAAGTCGGTCAGTATCTTCTCTAGGTCCCACGGGAGATAGCCCCCCAGTGTGGAAAGATCAAAGGTGAACTCGTCGCTGTTTGAACCGCTTTCATAGCGGTACCAGTTGTTGATATCGATTTCGCCATTGATCTGGTTATTTTCCATCAGGTTGATCTTATCGGGATAAAAGAGCAGCACCCACAGGTCGCTGGTATCCAGCAGGGAGGGATCGTTGGTCTCCATTTTCTGGGAGCGGGTGGGATAGGTAAACATATCCGGCAGCAGCGGCGGACCATCATAAAAATGAAAGTGTTCATTCAGCTTCTGCAGCAGCGAGCTCTGCGTTGCACCGACATTCAGTCTGGCAGCATACACATCCGTCGCACCTGCACCAAAGGATTCGGTCGTACCTGTTATCACATAGTCACCCTCGGAAGTCTGCTGTCCGGCCAGACCGTATTCCTCCAGAACGCCTCCGGCCGTCCCCCATCCCAGAACCACCCCGGCCGTATCGGTTTTTATCAGCCAGACGTCATATCGGTTGGGACTGAAAGAATCGGTAGTTCCTCCCAGAAGGTAATTACCGTTCCCGGTAAGCGTTACGAATGCACCATAATCATCATATCGGCTGCCGTATGCCTGGGACCAGATCCGGTTTCCCAGCGCATCGGTTTTGATCAGAAAGGCTTCGCTTCCCCCGGCACCATAACTCTCGGTGCTGCCGGCAATCAGGTAATGGCCGTCAGCGGTCTGTTTCACGCAGTAGGCATAATCCTCGTCTCTCTCTTCGTACAGCTGTGACCAGAGCAATCCACCGGAGGGATTGGTTTTAATCAGACACACCTCGTACGGTTCAGGGTAGTAACGGAAATTACTGCTGTGACCGGTCAGGATGTAGCCCCCGTCAATGGTCTGCTCTACCCAGGAGGCCTGATCATCATAATAACTGTTGGGATGGATATTATAGGATTGTTCCCACTGCAGATTTCCAAGAGAGTCGGTTTTCAACAGGGAAAAAGTGTTTTTGGCGATAATATAACCATAATCATGTGTAATCTGCAGGCACACCGCCAGTTCATCGTCGCTGCTCCCGTAGGTCCTGGTCCACAGGGTATCCCCCTGGGCATCGGTCCGGACCAGGTAGATGTCCTCCCCGCCGGCACCGTAGGAGGTGGTCAGTCCGGCCAGGATGTAACCACCGCCGCGGGTCTGCCTCACTGCATTGGCGATCTCGTCGCCGGGACCGCCGTAGGTGCGGGTCCATTCGGTATTGCCCAGGGAATCGGTTTTGATGAGGTACATGTCGGCTGAACCGGCTCCGAAGGAATAGGTGCCGCCGGCGATGATAAATCCGCCGTCACTGGTCTGCTGGATGGATTTACCGGTTTCCAGGCTGTATCCGCCCCAGTAATTTTCCCAGGTGGCGGGCTGGGCGCCTGCTTCCGTAAATGTAAATAGAATCAAATAAATCAGAATAAAAGTGAAAACTCTTCTCTCTCGATTATTCATAAATCAGCTCCCACCGTCAAAGTCAATTGAAATCTTATGGAGTTATTTCCTTATACCCCTCTATCCCTTCCTCTTGTATCCTGTCCTTCGGTCAGACAAGCTTGCATCTTGTATCTTGTATCTTGTTCTCTTACCTTTCACCGCATCAAAATCATTTTTTTTGTCTCCACAAAACCCTCTGCTTCCAGCCGGTACAGATATACGCCGGTGGCAAGGTTGGAAGCATCAAAGGTGATCGAATGCGAACCGGCAGATTTCCTTTCGTTAACCAGGGTAGCAATTCTTTCACCGGTTATGTTATAAATTGTCAGTTTTACCGGACTGCCAA
>JAFGSO010000276.1 GCA_016934605.1 Calditrichota bacterium
CCTGACGGTTTGCTGATATAATCCAGGTTCAACTGTCCCGACACTCTTGACACTTCATCCCCATCCTGCCGAATATCTCTCTCGCTGTGGGCATAATTAAGGTTATAAAACATATCCAGGTTTGAAAACAGGGGATTACCGCCATTCACGTTAAACTCACGGGTATCCGGATTATTCTTCATCTTCAGCCGCATAGGCCTGTTCCCGGACTGGGTAGTCACTTTCACTATTCCCGTTGTTAAATCGCCATATTCCACCGAGGGGACACCGGATACAACTTCCACCTTCTGAATATTATCTGCCACAATCCCGCGCAGGTCGATCCCCTGACCTACATTGGTGGTCACATTGGAACCATAGCCGACACCGGTACCGCTGTTCAGATTGGTGTTATTTGACATGGGAATTTCATCGACGATGATTTTCGTTCCGAAAACATCGGGAGTATCATAAGATCTGTCCGTTTCAACACCGCGTAAACCGATAAAGGATTTTTTTTCCAAACCCGGCCGGTTTTTGCGCTCAACACCGGGGATCAGATCCAGAATATCTCCCAGGTTGGTGGCCTGCATATGCTCGATCTCACCGGCGGATATTTTGTGAACCGTTTCGTGATTTTCCGGAATCAGATCGCGTTCGGCCGTCACGGTGATTCCTCCGATGGATATATAGAGAAATTTACTGGGATCACCGGGCAGCATTTTAAGTTCAACTTCCGACACTTTACCTGCCTGAACCTCCACCGGGTCACTCATGGTGCAATAACAGCCGGTTTTCAAGCACATAAGATTATATTTCCCCTCTGGTACCCCGGTGATGCGGAAAAATCCTTTCTCATCGGTATGGGCGGAGAGTTTACTACCCTCGATGGTAATAACCACGGCTGCCAGCGGCTGATCATTGTTATAATCCGTTACATGTCCCTGCAGTGTTCCGGTAGCCATTTGTCCCTGCATCGCAGGCGGGTACAGACAAAAGATAAAAAACAGGAAAAAAAAGCGGCTCTTTTTCATGGAATTCTCTTTCGCTATAAACTGAGTCAGAATTCATATGATTGATAATTGATATATCACTAAATTTTCTCACTGATTATTCCGAAGGGTTGACTTCGGCACAAAAATCACATTTAATATTAAAAACAACCAATATATTATAAAATCATGAACACATATTAAAGAATGGTGAATCTATTCCGGCTTGATTTATAGGATCTAAACAATTTTATGATGATTATTGATTCTTTTATCATTAAAATTCTCGATTTTTCAATTCTTCCCGTGATCAAAGATATCTTTAATTAACAGATAAAACGGGCTTTAAATCATATAACAGAATTTTAATTCTAACCAAAACCGGAGCAGACTGGAAAGACAGTTTGAAGAGCTTGCAATAAGCTGCAGATTTATGAAAGTTTCTTTCAAAATATGTCCATACGTTCATCAGACTTTTCCAATTCTAGTGATAAAACGTGCAAAAATCAAGAACCCTCTTGATTTTTCTCATAAAATTTAAACAATTCACTCCGGAAAAACTTGCGTATTTTTTATCTTGATTTGAAACCGTCAGTCTTTATATTTCAGCGGTTTCGCCCGGACAATAAAATGACAGAACACTTAAACGATCTGGAAATCATCAGAAAAGTATTGCAGGGAAATCTGGATGCATACAAAATGATTGTGGACAGATACAGCGATTTCATTCTTAATCTCTGCTACCGGCACCTTTATTCTCAGCCGGAAGCCGAGGATGCCACTCAGGATGTCTTCATCAAGGCATACAACAATCTCTCGCAGTGGGAACCACGGGCCCAGTTTAAAACCTGGCTGTACCGGATAGCCATCAACCATTGTCTGAATATGGTGAGACGAAAAAAGCTGATTCATTTTCAATCGATGAATTCGCCGGATTTCATTGAAGATATTTCGATGGCTGCCCGCGAAAAATCCGCCGAATCCGGAATAATCGACCACCAGAAGGAAAAATTTCTTCAGAAAATTCTGTATGAACTTCCGGAAAAGCAGCGAACCGTCCTGCTGTTGTACTTTTACCAGGAACTCTCCTACCGGGAAATCGCCGAGACGCTGAAGATCAGCCTCAGCTCAGTGGAATCCAGACTTTTCCGGGCAAAAAAAGCACTGGCAAAAATCCTTAAGAAACAAAATATTTCGGCAGCAAGTTTTTAATTTCTGGTTTGTTTAAATAGTATATCATAAAACAATTTAGTGCAGGTTGGAGAAATGAAAGGTAAAATAAAAAAGAAAGCCGAGAAAGACAGATATAACTGGGTGCTCCGGCACCTTAAAAGTAATACAAGGCTGAAAAGCAATCCATATTTGTGGACCCGTATTCAGGCTCATCTCGAATCCCGCAAGAATTCGCTATCAGAAGAAAGCCGGTATGCAAAATATGCAGAGCTGCTGCAGAGGGCACTCCCGCTGATACTCCTGGTAACCATCTCCATCGGCATTTTTGTCGGATTCCAACTCTCCACCGATATCCAGAGCTATACCGAATCCGCTGGTGACAGAACTAAAATGATATTAAAGGAATATGAAACAACACTTCTCCCGGAAGAGCCTCACGATTTACAACTTCCTGCTCTGAAAATGGAGGTGCAGGATGAATAATCTATCCGGAAAATATTTTATCATTTCTCTCACATTCAATTTTGTGGTCGTGCTGTCTTTTCTGTTTTTCACTTTCATTTATCCTGCCATCTCAGATAAATCCTCGGCCACAAAAAAAAATTATACTTATCCGATAAGTAGCAGTCAGCAGGTAATCCTGGACAGTCTGGATAGTTACTATGCTGAAAAAGAATCAGCGCTTCGCACCACAAACATCCAGAACCGTCTCCGACTGTGGGAAAAGCTGATGGAACCGGGAGAGATCGATACCAGCGAAATCAACCAGATCATGACCTCCCTCATTCGGGGTGAAAATGCACTCAAAGACCTTCGCTACCGGCATTATCTGCAGGAGCAGTATACACTAACTCCGGAACAAAGGAAAGAGCGAATTGGTCCAATTCATAAACGGCTGAAAAAATATCTGGATGATCTGAAAGAATAGGGAATAAGGTATAGGGTATAAGGGTATAGGGTATAGGGGTATAGGGTATAGGGTATAGGGTTATAGGGTATAGGGTTATAGGGTATAAAGGGAGCAAAACACGGATGTAATCCTGATTCCCGAATCCTGATTCCTTCATTTCCTTTATACCTCCATTCCTCTGCACGCTCCCTGTTCCTTCCCTAAAATTTCCGGTGGATGGGCGTGAACAGAAGAATCGAGAGGAAACCATAAATACCGGTCAACAGTACCACAATCAGATTAACCAG
>JAFGSO010000277.1 GCA_016934605.1 Calditrichota bacterium
AATTTACAAAAATACGAGAAATTATGCGAGCTATTTATATAATAATTATGTAGTTAAAAGCCCTTTTTTCAAGTGAGAAATGTTAGTTTGTAAGATTATAACATCCAAAAACAAAGAAGTGAACTCGATCCCTGGCCGGCCGACATCTTTTTCGAAAAACGGAAATGAAAAAATGGGAAATTCAAATTATGCTCACCGCAACATCAAAATTGTTATTGAATATGATGGAACCAGATATCATGGTTGGCAGAGTCAGATTAACGCCCGAACGATCCAGGATGCATTAGAGCAGGCAATCTTTAAGCTCACGCAGGAGCAGGTGAAGGTGCATGGGGCGGGACGAACTGATGCCGGTGTTCATGCCAGAGGTCAGGTTGCCAATTTCCGCCTGATGAAAAACCTGCCTGCTCATAAAATTCTAATGGGATTGAACAATTATTTGCCAGAAGACATTGTCATTAAATCGGCTGAAACTGTTCCGGACAAATTCCACGCCCGCTTTGATGCAAAGAAGAGAATATACCAGTATTTTATTATCCCGCAAAAAACGGCTGTGCATCGGAGGTATTGCTGGCAATTTTTCCATAAAATGGATATATCTGTTCTCACCGATCTGGCAGTAAAAGTTACCGGCAAGCATGATTTCTCATCGTTTGCCCGTTTGGAGACACAGACTGACAATAATATCTGTAACGTCACTGAATCGGTCTGGAAAAACGATCATGAATTTCTGATTTACCGCATTGCAGCCAATCGATTCCTTCACGGGATGGTTCGGGCTCTGGTTGGAACCATGACCGATGTCGCCAGGGGAAGATTCGCTGTCCGGGATTTTGAGGAAATATTTCAATCTCTGGATAGAAACAGAGCCGGAACAACTGCTCCGGCACGGGGCTTGTTTTTGGAACAGGTTATTTATTAAATTATATTACAGGTTATGATGATGAAAAAAATTAATCTCTTTATTCTGATGGCAGTATTTGCACTGACCGGTATTTACTGCGGTTCAGAAAACAGGCAGTCTTCTGTTGGTGATGATTCCCTGTTTCTCAGTAACGCATATGCTCAAAACGACAGCATTGGTCGTTTATCCAACCAACAATCTATACTGGAATCGCGCCAGAATGCCATTACCAGGGCGGTATCCCGGGTGAGTCCCGCAGTGGTCAGTATTACCGTTACGGAAATCAAGCGATATGTACAGCGGAATCCATTTTTCCAAGATCCCTACTGGCAGCATTTCTTTCCCGAACTTTTCCGTGATCGCGTGTTTGAACAGCCGGTGCAGAATATGGGAAGTGGTTTTCTGATTTCTCCCGATGGGTATGTTGTAACGAACGATCACGTGGCTGGTGACGGAGTGGAGATTATCGTCACATTACCGGGCGGGAAACAATATGAAGCCGAGATAGTAGGTACCGATAAAGTATCCGATATTTCTCTGTTGAAGATTGATGATAAAAATTTGCCCTACCTGAAATCGGGAAATTCCGATGATCTGATTGTGGGAGAATGGGTGATAGCTCTGGGAAATCCCTTCGGTCTTTTCGAATTGAGCAACCAGCCGACGGTAACGGTAGGAGTGATCAGTGCTATAAACAGGGACTGGGGCCGCACCCAGGAGACCGGTCGTGTCTATATGGATATGATTCAGACAGATGCGGCCATTAACCATGGCAATAGCGGCGGTCCGCTGGTCAATTCACTGGGCCAGGTAATCGGCATGAATACTTTTATCTATACCGGCAGCCGCTATGAAGAAGGTTTTGTGGGAATCGGATTTGCCATTCCAATTAACCGGATTCAGGAAATTATTCAACAGGTCAAGGAAAAAGGCGAGGTGAATCGGAATTACTGGCTTGGATTTAAAGTACAGGACATGAATAACCTGATCAGCCGGGCCCTGGGTTTGGAAGTAAAGGATGGTGTTATCGTCACACAGGTGGAAGAAGGAAGTTCAGGAGATCTGGCAGGTCTGAAGTCTGAAGATGTCATTATTCAGGTGAATGGTGTTCCTGTTCACAATACCAAGGCATTGATTAAGATTCTGGAAGATATGGATCTGCAGGTGGGAGAAGTTTTAAAAATACGTATTATCCGGGAGGGAAAAGAACAAAATATTGACATGAAACTTGTAGAGAAGAAGGATTAAGATGATTGACCGCTATGCATTACCGGAAATAAGCGAGATCTGGGAAGATGAGAACAAATTTTCCATATGGCTTGAAATAGAACTTTTAGCCTGTGAGGCTCAGGCCAAACTGGGCCTGATACCCCCGGAGGCAGTCCGGATCATCAGGCAAAATGCCAGGTTTGATGCAAAACGGATTCTTGAAATTGAGGAAACTGTACAGCATGATGTTATCGCTTTCCTGACCAATGTTGCAGAATATGTAGGTCCAGAGGCCCGTTTTATTCACTATGGAATGACCTCCTCGGATATACTGGATACCACCCTGGCTGTACAGATGAAACAGGCGGGTGAGCTGATTCTTAAAAAGTTACAGCAGATGATGGAATTACTGCAGGAACGGGCAAAAGAGCATAGGAACACAGTGATGGTGGGCAGAACACATGGAGTTCATGCCGAACCGATAACCCTTGGTTTAAAACTGGCTCTGTGGGCCGAGGACACCCGTCTCAATATTGAACGTCTGAATGCCAGTCTGGACACAATTTCCGTTGGTCAAATATCCGGTGCTGTCGGCACCTATGACCACCTGGATCCGTACGTGGAAGAATATGTCTGTAAAATGCTGGAGCTGAAACCGGCGCCGATTTCCACCCAGATCATTCAGAGGGACCGTCATGCAGATTACATGAATACGCTGGCCCTGATAGCAGCTGGCCTGGAAAAAATTTCCATCGAAATCCGGCATCTGCAAAAAACAGAGGTGCTGGAAATGGAAGAACCATTCGGAAAAGGGCAGAAAGGTTCATCTGCTATGCCTCATAAGAAAAATCCGATCATTTGCGAAAGAATCAGCGGAATGGCACGACTGGTCAGAGGATTTGCCGTCACTGCTATGGAAAACATCGCTTTGTGGCATGAACGGGATATTTCCCATTCCTCGGTGGAACGGATTATAATTCCGGACGGTACAATGACGGTTTATTACATGCTGCATAAAATGATCCAGGTATTATCCGGAATGATGGTAAATAAAGAAAAAATGCTCCGGAACCTGAATCTGACCAACGGTCTCATATACTCTCAGCCAGTACTTCTGAAGCTGATCGAGAAAGGTTTAAGCCGGGAAGAAGCATATCAGCTTGTCCAGAAAATTGCTATGGAGGTTTGGAAAACAGGCAAAAATTTTGAGGATTTGCTGAAAAAAGATGATGAAATAAACCGAATTTTAGAGAAATCTGAAATCGAATTAATTTGCAATTTGGAAAATCGCTTAAAAAATGTAAATTATATTTTTAAGAAACTTAAACTTATATAAGCTGGAGGAATTTGTGAAAGGTCAAGAAAAATATGCTGAAGGACGAACAAAAAATCTGTACACAGCAAACCAGGGAGATCAGCTGCTCATGGAATTTACCGATACACTGCCTATCCAGACTGGTAAAAAATCGACCTTGAAAGGTAAGGGAGCCATAAATTCTGAAATTTCTTCATTTCTGTTTGGCTATTTACAGAGCTATAACGTTCCCACACATTATATAAAAAAGGCTGATGACAGAACACTGGTTGTAAAAAAACTATCGATGATTCCTATAGAAGTTCTGATCTGGAATACGGCAACAGGAAGTCTGTCCAAGAGACTTGGTATTTCAGATGGAACCACTCTTGAAACGCCTGTTCTGGAGTTTTATCTGAAAGATGAAAAATTAAAAAATCCAATGATTAACGATTATCATGCATATGCTCTGGGGATATGCGACAGAAGTGACATGAACGCAATAATTCGTATAGGTACCAAAGTAAATGCTGTTCTTCGATCATATTTTCAGCGCAATGGTGTTGTACTTGTCAGTTTTACTCTGGAGTTCGGAAAATCGGGTAATCAGGTTATGCTGGCCGATGAAATTTCTCCGGACACTTTTGTTGTGTGGCCGCTCGAAGAAGAAGGAAAACCCGATAAGAAAGAATATCAGATTACGCCTGATAAAGCCAAGCAGATTTATCCAAAGCTGAAGGATGTATTACTTAAATAAAGGGGGGAATAAAATTGCTGCCGATTACAAAATATGGCACTGGCATCGTTGCCGGCAGCTGGGCCGTATTTCTGATTTTTCTCATTCTGTCCCTGCTTTTCCGTCAGCCCGTACTTATTGTATTTACCATTATTTCCGGAATTTTCAGCAGTTTTAATCTGCTTTTTTTTCGCGATCCGGACAGGTCCGTACCCGCTAATACGGATGTAATTCTCTCACCCGCCGATGGCAAAGTTATTCAGATTACTGAAGTGTCCGAGAACGAATTTTTTAAGGAAAAAGTTACCCGGGTGAGCATCTTCCTTTCTGTTTTTGATGTTCATGTGAATCGGTCTCCTTTCAGTGGCACAGTAGAATATTTCCGATATAAACGCGGTTCTTTTCTTCCGGCATTTAAGGAAGATGCCTCGCTGGAAAATGAACAGACTGCAATCGGAATAAGAG
Organism: Calditrichota bacterium; assembly: GCA_016934605.1. Classification (GTDB taxonomy): domain Bacteria; phylum Calditrichota; class Calditrichia; order RBG-13-44-9; family RBG-13-44-9; genus RQOF01. Next base: position 4,609 of record JAFGSO010000277.1, read on the forward strand.
ACGACAGGGGGAGACAGATAATGTTTACCCAGATTGCGGGAATTATTGCCAGAAGAATTGTCTGCGAACTGCGGGAGGGTCACCAGACCAGTGCCGGTGAGCGGATGGGAATGATCCGCTACGGTTCTCGGGCGGACATATATTTCCGTCCGGAAGAAGTGGAGCTTTCCGTGAAGCCGGGGGATAAAGTACAAGGTGGCGAAACCATTATAGGGGTATTCAAGTGAAGGTAAAAAAGAACTGGGTTCCCAGTGCTTTTACCATGGCAAATATGCTGGCCGGATATTTTTCTGTCATATTATGTACCGGAGGAAAATTTATTCAGGCCGCCTGGCTGATTGTGGCAGCGGCAGTACTGGATGCCCTGGATGGAAAAATTGCCCGGTTTGCCAAGGTAGATTCCCGTTTTGGCGTGGAGTACGATTCTCTGGCAGATGTGGTTTCCTTTGGACTTGCTCCATCTTTTCTGATCTACAGGACAGTTTTCAACAGCTGGGGAATTCTGGGCATACTGATCAGTGCGGGACCGCTGGTTTTCGGTTCCATCCGTCTGGCGCGTTTCAATATCCGTCTGAAAGGATTATCCAAGGAATATTTTGAAGGACTCCCCATTCCATCTGCGGCGGTTACCATGGCAACTTTTCTGGTTTTTAATTATCATTTCTGGGGATATATGAGATGGGAAAAAGTATTACTGTTCCTTGTTATTGCGGCATCGGTTCTGATGGTAACCAGTATCCGTTATGAGACAATGCCGGGTTTCTCCCTGCAGGCGGCAATGGAAGACCGGAAGAAATTTCTCATGTTCTTCGGAGGTACTGTTCTGGTCATCATATTTCCTCAGGAGGCTTTTTTCCCGTTGGCACTAATGTATACCCTTTCAGGCCCCATTAATCTGATCTGGTCTGTTTTTAAAAGCAGTGACCAGAAAACGGCGGAAAATATAAAGGAAGCGAATGAATGAAAGTGACTATTAAGGTCCGATTAAAAAGTGGAATTCTGGATCCGCAGGGGAAAACGGTGAATAATGCCCTTCATCACCTGGGGTTGACTTCAGTACAAAATGTCAGGATAGGAAAATTGATTGAATTTAATATGGAAGAGATTGACCGGGAAAAAGCTGTACAAAATATTGAGGAAGCCTGCAGAAAACTGCTGGCAAATCCTGTTATTGAAGACTATTCATATGAGATAGAAGAGGGATAAGGTGAAGATAGGAATTGT
>JAFGSO010000278.1 GCA_016934605.1 Calditrichota bacterium
ACGACTTTTTGGCGCGCTGGCTCTGATTGTCAGCTTTACTGCAATCGTCAGTTATCAGTTCCGGGCGGGGGGGTATATTCTGAATGTTGTTAGCAAAGGGGCGATCAGCGTGGAGCTCGGTCAGACAATCACAGCTGCGTTTGTCATTCTGTTTACTGCTGCAGCCGGAATGATGGCTGTTGCCTATACCGATCTACCCAATGGAATCATTATTCTGACGGCCTCCATTCTGGCAGCTCCTGTTATGATGCATATTGCCGGTGGCTGGGAAACCGCGGTTCAGCAGCTACCCTCGGAACATTTTGCGGTTTTTAACAAGGATTTCGGTGCACATCCGCTTCTCAAGGCGGGAAGTTATTTTCTGGCTACCATGTTTCTGCTGCTGGGCGTTCAGAGTATGTATCAGAAATTTTACAGTGCCCGTACACCAAAGGATGCCCGTCAGGCTGTTGCTCTATGGGTGATTGGTACGATTGTGGTTGAAACAGTGGTGGTGATTATTGCGGTTTTCGGTGCCAGTTATTTCTGGGAACCGATTAAGGAATTCGAAATTTTGACGGAATTGAAAAATAAAGTCGAGATAAATGAAATCCAAACAGACCAGATCCAGCCATCGCTGCAGAAAATGATTGATCGAGCGTATGCAAACGGCAATCTGACGCCCACCCAGAAGTTCCGGATTGAAAAGGATCTCAACATTCCCGGCGGTATCCGGAGTACCGCACAGATTGATGAAATTATCAAGGAAAAGGCAATCGATCCCGCCTCTATTGTTCTGCAGGCGGCACAGACCATTGCCGATCAGGGGGGTATTCTACTGATTATAGGGGTTCTGCTGCTGGCTGCAGCAGTAGCAGTGGTGATATCTACGGGAATGAACTATCTGCTTTCTCCCACAACCAATATTATGAGGGATATTTACCAGCGTTTTATCAATCCGGATGCCTCACAGAGATCCATGGTTGTCATTCAAAAAGTGATGATTATTCTGCTGGGACTGGTGGCATTTTATTTTGCCACAAATCTGGTATCGGTTCTCGAAATGAGTTATTTCGCATATACCATATACGGTGTATCAATTACTCCGGCGCTGATTGCTGCACTGGCCTGGAAACGTGCCACACGCATTGGAGGTCTTGTTTCAATTATCGGAGGTGCCTCCATAACGGTTTTTCTGAAAATGGCTGGTTACATCTGGCCTGAAATCATGGTACCTCTGGGGGATCCCAACGGTGATCCCTGGGGAATACCGATGATATATCCCGCCCTGTTTTTCTCCATTCTCAGCCTCATTGTATTCAGTTATCTGAGCAAACCTCCCTCACCCGAGGAATTGAAAGATTTTTTTCCGGAGAAGACACTGAAGACGAAGAGCTGAAGGGTCCGGGGTTCTAGTGGGATTGTCAAAATTAATTTTGACAATCCGATGTAACACTTATCTGGAAAACAAAGATCTATCAGCTCTCACCTCAGGGAGCAGTTTAGTATGGGCAATATTATTGTTCAAGACAATGAAGAGCAGGTTTAATTATCTGGATTGAAAAAAATTTTTTCTGATCTGTTTCTATTGGAATCATTTTTGTGTAAATTCCGGTAGTATCAGGGTCTTTATAAAACTCTCCCGGTATTTATTTTTGACATTTTCCAACGGTCTTCCCGGACAGGGAAGCGGTTGGTTTGTGTTTTTAACAATGAATAAAAGTGGCTATGATTAATCAACTTGGTGTGACTCAGCTGGACAGTCTTCTCTATTTTGCAAAGATGCATATGCTGCTTTTTTCGCAGGAGTGGAAGCTGACCGGACTTTATCCCAATCACCGCTCTTTTCTGGGATGGGACGAAGCAGATTTAGATAATTTTCGATTTGACACCAGTTTTTTAGAACCGAATTCTTTGAGTTTGCCCGCATTTCTGGGTCAATTTCACCAGAAAAATCATGTCGTTAAAAATTATTACTGGATCGATGTCAGTGGACAGATCCAGGGTCCGTTTGAAACCTATTTCCGCTTAAAAAAAGAGAGCGGGCTGGTTCAGACTGCCATGGCTTTCGTGAAAATCAGTTCACAAAATAATAAACCTGAGGTGAAACCGGAAGAAAAGCATAAACTTTTCCTGGCAGAGTCGATCCCCGGATTGATTCATAATGTTTTCGGACCATTAGGAACCATATCCGGGAGAATTGAAATCCTGAAAAATAAATATCCTCAATACCGGGAATTCGATGAACTTTTGAAAATGACCCAGCGAATTCAGCAGTCCTTAAAAAATGTCAGTTATAAAGTAACCAATGAACGTCAATCGCAACCGGTTTATGTTGATGTGAATGATTTTCTTAAAGAAGAGCTTATTTTCCTGCAATCGGATCTGTTCTTCAGGAACCAGGTTGTCCGAAACGTAAAATACCAACAAAATCTTCCCAGGGCATATACCTTCTATTCCTCGCTGAGTGGAATCCTTGGCGAATTTTATTTGTTTTTCAGGAAGTTCGTCTATGAGGATCAGGAATATCAGTTGCAGGTGGAGTCCTTTTCCGAGCAGAATAAAATCGGTTTTTATTTTAATTTTCTGGGGAACTTCCAAATTCCGGCGGATCTTGAACTTCGTTTTCCCTTTGACCTCCGTGGAGATTTTCGCCAGGTGGCACAGCAGAAGCTGGATGGACTGGATGAATCTTTCCTGTCACACTGCCTGAGTAAAAATAAAGGCACCCTGGAAATTTCAGTCCGAAAAGATATGATGACTCTTCGTTTTTTATTTCCCGCACAAAAGATTTGATTGTTTCAGGTGTTGGAATGATCTCATGGCTCTGAACTCCCTGAAAATTTCACGGAAGGTGGTATGAGGCTGTATCAGAAGTCAAAATATGTGTATAATTATAAATTTAGCTATCAATATTAAATTTATTATCTCACCTCCAACCCTCTTTATACCGAGAGAGGAGGCGAAGGGGAAAATATCTTCTAAACGATGAATATACGTAATAATGTATAATATATCATAATATAGAACTTTTAATACTGTCCCATACCGTGATCATTTCTGCCGTCCCGATGGGACGGATATGAGAGTGGGGATATCCGTTTTCCCGGTAATCAAGAGATGAATAGCCGCCAGGGGAATTACCGGCAGGAAATATTTTTCCCAGTGAAGATAGGACAAAGGCATGATCAGCAGGAAACACAGAATGCCAAGCCCGGAAAAGACCGTCCATCCATAATGATTATTCCGAATATTGAACAATGTTTTCTCAGCGATATATAAAATGACGGGCAGCGAAAGCAGCAAAGCCAGATAAAAAATCAGATGTTCAAATTGTTCACCGACGGTTTTTCTGATGAATTTATGGAAAAAACCAACGGTAAAAACATTATTCAGCCTGATGGCCGGTTCGGAAGCATGTACCGGATAAAATATATATAGTACTGAAATGATCAGCGAAAGGATCAAACGTTTCGTACTGACAAAATAATCTTTCCAGCGTACAAGAATCACTGGAAAAAGATAGACAAAAAATAATGAAAGGTACAAAATGAAGGAAGTCGGATGAAATTGAAATGTCCGGTCCATATAATGAAGCTTCATTTCATTCTGGGGAGTAAGTCCATTCCATAAAATAAAAAGACCAGTCAGCGGAAGAGCGGAGAGAAAGGTTGATGCGATCATGCTTGCGGTATCTCTATCTTTTTCCTTGAACCAGATCAAACAAAAATAAAGAAAAGATGCCACAATGAAGAAGATGTAATACTGGCGGCAGAGAAGCGCCGCAGCACCGGCCAGGAAAAACAGTAACGGTTTTTTGTGTTTGGTGGCAATGATACCAATTCCCAGAAATAACAGGGGCAGCATGTCTGTAAATACAAATACAGTTAATCCAATCATATACGGCTGAAACATCAGAAGTGCGGTTAAAAGAACGGCGTAGTTATATTTACGAAAAATCATCTTAAACAGAAAATAGTAGGTGATGCAGGTCGTGAAGGCTATAAATATTGAGAATAAACGAAGTGAATATAACTGGAATCCAACTGTTTTACCCCACAGAGCATACAGCACGAAGGGAAGCGGTGTGGACATTTCATTATAGGTTTTTAACTGCTGCAGAGTTAAATTCTGTCCGAATTCCTGAACTGTGGGTACAAAATGATGTTCATCTCCCCATAAGGGATGCCTGAGCCCAACCAGCATATAGAGAGCAATCTCAAATGCTAGATAAAAAATAAAAAAAATAATGACTGTTTTTTTCGTGTCGAGCATAATTAAGGAAATTTATATCGGTTAGTCAGAAACGGGTTAATCCATCATCATTATTTTTCTGGTCAGGACTTCTGGAGAAAAGCAGTCGATGGATTTGAAAATCAGGAAGTCAATTCTCCCGAATCTTCCCGGCGTATATCGGCACCCAATTGCTGAAGCTTCAGTTCAATGGATTCGTATCCTCGATCAATATGATATACCCGCAATACATCGCTCTTACCTTTCGCGCACAGAGCCGCCAGCACCAGTGATGCAGATGCTCTCAGATCCGTGCTCATCACCGGGGCACCCTTCAGTTCTTTCACGCCGGTTATAAAGGCCGAATTATTCTTCTGGACAATCCTGGCACCCAGCCGGTTCAGTTCGGGAACATGAGTAAAACGGTCCTGGAAAATGGAATCGGTGACGACGCTGCTCCCGTCCGCCACACTCATCAATGCAATCCACTGTGCCTGCATATCGGTGGGAAATCCCGGATAAACATCGGTGGTAACATTCACCGGTATAATTTTCTTTTTTCCCTTCAGGTGAATTTCCCTCTCGGATATTTCAACTTCGGCCCCGGCATCTCTTATTTTTTCCAGAATTTTCATAACATGTTCCGGCTGAACATTCTTCAAGGTAATGTCTCCACCGGTAATCAAGCCTCCAATCAGAAACGTTCCGGTCTCAATCCGGTCCGGGATAACACTATAATCGGTTGTGCGGAGCCCCGGGACACCTTCTATTTTTATAACCTTCGACCCAAGCCCCTCTATGCGGGCACCCATACTGAT
>JAFGSO010000279.1 GCA_016934605.1 Calditrichota bacterium
AAAACAAACAAACCACATAACGCTAACGATTTTCAATTGTCCCAGAACTATCCGAATCCGTTTAATCCTGCAACCACAATCGAGTTCGCTGTCCCGTATCAGTCTGATGTGGAACTTGTGGTTTATAATACGATGGGTCAGAAAATTAAAACTCTGGTAAAGGGACCTAGAAACCACGGTGAATATAAAATCCGGTGGAATGGTGAAAATGACAGGGGAGTAAAAGTTTCCAGCGGCATTTATATTTATCAATTGCGTGTCGGATCGATGATCGACTCCCGGAAAATGATATTTATCCGATAAGGCAATTCTGTGCTTTATTGGTTCCAGCGTAATTGAAAAGAAATTTTTACTGGAAATAATCAGAATATTTTTCGTTTACAGAAGAAAACCATGTGAATTGAATGCTTCGTTTTAAATACTTTTTAAGTTTGCTGCTCTTTCTAAATAGTGCGGTGTCTGTTTTTGCAGCGGAATGGACAAATTATGAAACCGCTGTGCAATTTTTTCAGAGAGCCGAATTTGATTCCACCATACGTTACGCTTCCAGAATAGATAAATCAGACAGCCTCTATTTTTATTCCAGACTTCTGGTTGGTCACGCACTGCTTGAAATGGATGAACTGAGTGAAGCAAAGGAGTTGTTTGAATCACTTCTGGAATTCCGGCTGAACCGCTCTTATGTTTACAATGGACTTGGTTTATATCATCTGTATAAGTATCAGGACAGTAAATTTATTACAAAATTTTTAAAACGGATTTTTTCAACGGACGATCTGGAAAAGGCCGTTACTCTATTCGAAAGAGCCATACGGCTCGATCCCGATTATCTTGATGCCCGTTTGAATAAAAACCGGGCACTCATCATTTCAGCCCACTCTGATTCTCTGATAAATGCTATTACAGACCTGGAGCTTTTATCAACCGCATATCCCGATAATCTGGAGATTAAATATTATCTTGGAGAGGCAAAACTGGCGATAGGCAATGTTCAAGAAGCTACCTATATTTTCTTCGATATTATCGATAAGAATCCCAACTATTCAGGTGCACAACTTTCATTGGCTTTTATTTTCTTTGATCAGAAAGAATATAACCATTTTTCGGAACATTACATGAAGGCCCTTCCGGGTCTCTATAACCCGAGACGTATCAAAGATTTATACCAGGATATTTTAGATATCATGAACAGCGAAGAGATCCGGACAGCTGATTCCCGGCGTCTTACCGGGCAGTTTTTTGTGGAATTCTGGGAAAAAAGAGATCCGTTAAGAATTACACCTGCCAATGAACGGCTGATAGAACATTACAAAAGATTGGAGTATGCCCGGGCAAATTACCCTGGAAGCAATCAAACCGGTTACGACGATAGGGGACACATCTATGTCAAGTATGGCCCACCGGATGATTATTACCGATTCAATACTGTGGATGGTTTTGTCCTGGAAAATGAGTCATGGGTTTATAATATAGCCGGGGAAACTTATAATTTTGATTTTGTCAATAATCAGAGCGGTTATATTTTGACGACTGATCTGAGTCGAGCCCTGGTGAATCCGGACTATCGTTTATCTTTTTCAAAGCTGCAGGATTTATATAACAGGCGTGCTCACCTGTCTAACTATTATGCAACGGTCTCACGGGAACTGGCCAGTGTGGATCCGCGGGGAACTCCCGATTACCTTATGGAAGTATCCGGAGTCCTGAATTTGTCCTCAACTCGCGAAAAGGTAAAAAAAGAAAATCTGCCTGTCTCGGTGTATGAACTTGAAATGGAAGGTACCGATCTGCCATTTGAGTTTGATGTGTTTAAATATTATGAACCGGACTCTGCCAGATGGTTTGCAGATTTCATATATGTTCTGAAATTGGAAAATCTGAATATGAGATTCCGCGATCAATACTATAAGGGCAAATTTCAGGAAAAATTGATAGTATGGTCCACCAAACAGGCGGCCAAAAACTATACTTTTGAAAATACTGTTGAAATTATCAGTGAAAAAAATAAATCATCAGATTACTTCGCTGGAAAATTGAGGTCTCCACTCTTTTTTGGTGAAAACCAGATGCATTTTCAATTAGAAGACCGTAATTCAGACAGATTCAGAATAATACAGAATGAAATAACAGCTGTGTATCCTGAAAATCGACTGGTGATGAGCGATATACTCCTTTCAACCGAAATTCGTCCTGCTCAACCCTCCGATAATCAGCTGTTTAGCCGGAATAATTTTTATATTCATCCCGTTCCGGGTCGAAATTTTTTAAAGGAAAAGCCTTTGTTCAGCTATTTTGAAATTTATTATATTGCTCAAGCGGAAAATGGAACAAAAAGATGTCTGATCGAAACAAAAATTAAAAATTATCGAACCGGACGTAATTTGTCCTCATTGCTGGATATCATAAATCCTTTCTCCGATGGTAAAACATCAAAATCGGCGGTATCAATTATCAATGAAATGGAATTTAGCGAAAGTTTTGAACCGGTCGTTCTGGCCTTCGATGTTTCGCAGCTGGAAGCAGGCATTTACGAGTTTATTATCCGGGTAACAGATCAGCGCAGCGGGCAGTCTGTCGATACCAAAAAATTGCTGTACCTGTCATATTGATAATTTGCTTCCGGATCGGTTTGAATAGAATACCGCTTCAGGAGTTTCCCGGGCAGAATCCGATTAAAAAAAGCAAAACCGGGGAATGTGATCTGAATAGCTTCATTTTTTGTGTATGTTCCGATTATATGATTAATTGAAATAACTGAAAAAAGATTAGATAGAATGGTCAATATAAATCCTAAATTTCTGGCCGGAATTTTTTCGACCATATTATTCGGCTGCCTGTTTATAATCATCTCGGGCGTGAGAGAAGAAAAACAATTGACACTTCCGGTTTATTTTATCGCTAATCAGAATTATAATTCAGGTAATTACCCGGAAGCTGTGAAGGGATTTTTGCAGGCGTTAAAGGAAAATCCGGGACTTCTTCAGAAAGAACCGTTAATACGATTTAAGATTGGTTATGCATTCTATCAGAGCGGTGAATTTGAAAAAACCATCGATGTTCTGGAAACCGGTCGTAAATATCTTGGGACCATAGACGACTATATTGCTTATTTTCAGATATTATCCTTTATGAAGCTTCAAGATACCGTTAAAGCTGTCAGCAAAATGAATGAATTCCGGATGATTTTTTATGATTCTCCGCTGATACCGCTGCTGGACTCAATCAGTTCGGAATTGACCTTTAAGCAGAATCAACCGGATACCGCTCTTCACTATCTCACGCGGATGCTGGGGAGTGGATACTTCAACCGAGACGGGATCTACCTTCGGATGATGGATCTGTATCTCCAGAAAGATGATTCCTCCAGATTCCGAAAATATGCCTATCTTTTTTTGAATCAGTTCCCCTTTCATGATCGGGCAGAATCGGTTTATTCCAGATTACTGGGAACATATACTGATAAGATTCCGCTGCAGCAGTTTCAAAAATTGAGTTCGTATCTGATATCTACAGATCAGTTTCTTGCATTGGAAAAACTCTGGAAAAACCAGCAATCACTGGCTGAAACAGGCTATGAGAGGGAATATTATACCTGGTTTGAATCGTTACTTCTTTATGAACAGGGAGAATTTGACAGGGTATTAAAATGGTGCCTGAAAAACCGGAACTCATTCAGGAATCCAACGATACTCAGAAATATTGATCTGAATATTGCCCGCTGCTATTTGAGAACCGGTAATACAGATAAATCTATTAATGCTTATCTCCAATTCCAGAGAAGATATCCCCGCGATAAACTGTCCCCGGAAGTTTTATGGAAAGTCGCGTGGTTGTATGAAGAGAAAAAAAATCTGGATATGGCAATTAAAATATACAAACAGCTCATTAAAACATATCGCCGAAGTTCTTTTTTCCAGGAAGCCTATTTCCGAATTGGACTGGATTACTTCAGAATGGCAGATTTTAAAACGGCTGCCAATTCATGGAATGAAGCGTATCGGCGGTCCAGGGACAGCTCTCAGAAGGACCGGGTCCTTTACTGGATAAGCAAGTGTCATGAAAAGGAAGGAAATTATAAGGAGCAGCTAGAAATTCTGAAGGAGTTGTCGGAGCGTCCGGTCGATAGTTACTACACCCTGAAAGCTTTTTTTCTGACACGGGATCTTCTTGAGAATAGCGGCGATTTAGACGTTGCTTTCTGGGAGCTGCACCAGTCCGATCAGACATTTTTACCCGATTATATATCCAATTTTAGCCGGGCACTTCTTGTTGAGGAAATCCTGGGTCCACGCTGGGGCGACCGGGAACTCCGAACCTTGGATTATACCACAGATGAATGGCAGGAGGTTTATGCCCTGGGTGAATTGTACGAGCGGATGCAAAATTTTGGTTATGCTTACAGACGTTTTCGTAATGTGTTCGATCAGGAGTTTATAAGTGCAGATATTTCTGAAATGATCCCGATATTTAAGAAACTCTATCCGCTATATTTTTATGCCGATGTCGATTCAGCGGCCAGAAAATTTGCAGTTTCGCCGGAACTGATCTGGAGCGTTATCAAAAAGGAAAGCGCTTTCGAACCGGAAATCATATCGTATGCCAATGCATACGGATTGATGCAGCTTCTTCCGGGAACAGCCTCCCAGGTAGCACCAAAGCTGGGTACTTCATTTACTTCAACCAGACAACTGTTCGATCCGTCCACCAACATCATGATGGGTACCTGTTATCTTGCCTCGCTTCTCGAAAAATATGATGGGAACTATGTGATGGCTCTCGCCGGTTACAATGCCGGTCCCCATCGGGTGGACCGCTGGAAACAGCGATTTCCGACTTATGATGACGATCTGTTTATGGAAAACCTTGAATTTGAGCAGACGCGTGTCTATGTAAGAACCTGTCTGAAATATTACTGGATTTATCGGGCTATTACCAATCCGGGTCAAATTCCGGATGAGTTGTTAGAGTATCCCAAACAATTCTCCGAATATATTAATTCGTAAAATTATTGTATTGGTGTAATATGGTAAATATATTAAATTTATCACGAATATGTCGATGCCGCTTTATGATAAATAAGGTTTTTTTAACATTAATTATTTTCAGTCTCATTCCGTCTGTTCTTTTAGGACCGCTTAACGCCCAGATCCAGTGGGATTATCCATCATCTTTGCGACCCGATGTTGAATTCTGGAAATCGGTTTTTACGGTCTATTCTGAAAACCAGAGTATCCTTCACGATTCAGAAAACCTGAATATTATCTATAAAGTAATAACATTCGATTCGTCATTCAACACCTACCAGCGAGAAAATTATCTGGAAAAGATCAAAGACGAGATTAAGGACGATCTGATCCGGCTGGCAGAGAGAATTCCCGATCCTGATAAAAGGACCCATTTCGAGCATTATCTTATTGAGCTTTTTGGACCCGGATCCCTGCCGGAAACTTTTCGCCAGGCAGCCAGGCAAATACGTTCACAGCAGGGAATGAAAGAAAGATTTGCGGAAAGTCTGGCTCGTTCCATACCACTTCTGCCTTATATCAGAGAAGTATTCAAAAAGAATAATCTTCCCGAGGAACTGGCATACCTTCCTCATATTGAATCATCCTTCAATCCACTGGCAAAATCCAGGGCAGGGGCTGCCGGGATGTGGCAGTTTATGCGCTCCACTGCCCGGCTTTATATGAAAGTGAACCGTATAATTGATGAACGGTATGATCCCCTGATATCAACTCAGGCTGCAGCCCGTTTATTAAAATACAACTACGAGCAGCTTGGAGAGTGGGGATT
>JAFGSO010000280.1 GCA_016934605.1 Calditrichota bacterium
ACTCCCAGCCATTGTTCCAGTGTCTCATAGACCAAACCGCTCTCATCCAGGTCAGTAATCTTCACAGCATGGTTTGCAGCGGGTTGTACAATTTTAAGTGAATTGGTTGAACCAACAGATTCGATTGCTCCGGCATTCCATGGATCCTGATCTCCATATATATAAATAATATTGTTTCCTTTGGTTTGGAGCCAGTTACTGAGGTCTGTCATGATTTGTGGATTAAAAGTGAGCGGTACGTTCGGCGGGGCCATCATTCTGTAAGTAGGGTCGGGTACGGCAACAAGTAGATCTTTCAGGTGGTCGTCAATAAGCCGGTACCAGCCCAGTTCGGTAAAGGCCTGATAATAGACCGGCTGGTAATAGTCCAGCAGTTCGTCCGAATAAAAATCAAAGTATCCGAAGTCCCTTAGATAGGAGTATAATTCCACTGGAGAGGCGCCGGTGTCCGGAATTCCGGTGCTATTTCCGTCGGTTATTTGCCAGAAGGAAAAGGGAAACTCCAGCACTTCAAATTCCAGAATTTCCGCTGAATTCATTTTGGTAAAAGTGAAATCTGAATTTTGAAGATAGGTATTTATCAGGGGGATAATTTCATTCCGGTGTTTTAAAACAGTACGCTGAAATTGTTGTATTCGCTGACGGTCGTTTTCGGTGCCAATTGTATTCAAAAAGGTTTCATAACGATCATCTTCGGCTGCATGGGAAAGTGGTGCTACCAGTGCTACTGTTGCGACTACATCATCCGGATAAAAGCGCCGGTGAAATAGAGCAGCCTGTCCGTTTTTACTGGCTCCGTAGCTGATCCATGGTCCGTTATAAATTTCCCTGAAAATCTGAACAATATTATGGAAATCAGCAGAAGCTTGTTCTACAGTTAAAAAGTGCCAGTCCATCTGTGACGGCTGTGCACCTGTCATGAAACGGTGTGCTGCATAAATCTGGTTTGCCTGCATAGGTTTGGAGAGCTCGCTCACTTTCACAGGAGATGAACTGTATCCGGACGGCATGAAAACCACCGGTCGGTCTGTATCTTTATGGGATATATAAATACGCTGCCGGAACTGTAAACCGTCCGGTTGTAAGTGATCCAGTGGTTGTGTTATATAAGCTTCGAACTGGCGGGCATAACCGTTCTGCGGGGTGATCTCCTGAACTTCAATGTCTTCCAGAGCCCGAATTTTTTCCAGAATGTCGATGCTGTCAGGTACAGATGGTGAATCCGGTGATTTCGAGCAGGATAGAATTATTGTTACACAAAAGAAATAGAATAAAATAGGTCTCATGTTGCACGCCTTAATAGTTATTTTTGGTTTCCCGTTCAACTTTCAGGTTTATTATATAGATGATTTATATATAGAACTTCTATATATCTAGAATCAATATATTATACTTTCTGCTAAATGTCAAGTAAATTTTAATTGTTTTTATTTAACAACAGAATTTGTAGATATATATAACCATCTGCAATTTTATGAAAATAAAGAGAGCTTCATGAACGGATATAATGGCATTGTTTAAAAAATAAATTATTTCTGTGTGTTCTCATAATTTTCTTTTTTTAATATTCGTAAAGGTGAATATGTATTAATATTTATATGTAACATCATAATCAGAAAGATCGTAACCTGGGATACATGTTGATATAAAGTTCAGTCAGACGGAGGAAAAATGTTCCGGGTGCCTCTTGCAGTCGTTATATCAGGTCTTTTTGTGCAGATTTCAGCACAAACGACCATCACGTTCCGCCTAAATATGCAATCCCTGATAGATAGTAATCTTTTTGTCCCTGCTCTGGGAGAGAAAGTAGTGGTAAGAGGGAATTTCAATGACTGGAAAGGTTACAATTATGAACTGAGGAGTGAAGATAATAGTCTTTTTGAAAACATATTTATTATCAATGCCAAGCTTGGTGATACCCTGGAATATAAATTTGTTATTCAAAACCGACACGACCGGGATTACTGGGAAAGGAACCCGAATCCCGACAATTCGAATCATGGCAATCGAAAATTATTGATTAATGGAACCAATCTTATTCTACCCATAACAACATTCGATTACGATGAATATATTCGCTATCCGGTCATGTTCAGCAAAGAGAAGTTACAGAAAGACTTTCTACAGATGCGTGAAGCCCTGGAAGAAAACCATCCCGCTCTGTATGATTATACTGATAAAAAAATAATCGATTCCCTCTTCATTCATCATTATGAACGATTGGATACAGCGATAGAGTTGGGAGATTTTTATGAAAATGTTCAATCGGTGCTTTCATCCATTGGCTGTGGACATACTAAATTATGGATTCCTTCCCATTACTGGAACATCGTCCCGAAAAGACTTTTCCCTTTGAAGCTGCATTTTATCAATAAGAGGGTTTATGTCAGTGGATTCCATAATTCTACAAGAGGTGTTCCGCTTGGAAGCGAAATCATTGCCATCAATCATATTCCTGTTCAAGGGATTATTGATACTTTAAAATCAATTACCTCATCGGATGGCTTTATCGATGCCTTTAGATCGAAAATTGTGGAAAAACACTTCTCCGAAAAATACGCCCTCTGTTATGGATATCCAGAGATCTTCCATGTCTCATATATTGCACCGGGCGATTCAGCAGTAACGGAAGCTGAAATAGCTCCTGTGGATATTGAAACAGTTCAGCAAAGTACTGCCAGAGGAAGTGAATTGTCCCTGAAAGTACTGGAAGAAAATCGAACAGCGGTTTTAACTATAAACACTTTCATATATTATGACCGTCTGGAATTTTTCCGATCATTTGTGGACAGTGCATTTGAGGCGATAAAAAAGAATAATATACTGAACCTTGTCCTCGATCTCCGTGGAAATGATGGTGGAGATCCATTCTGTTCTTCCTATCTGTTATCATACATCGAAAATGAACCCGTGCCGTATTTTGCCGAATTGTATGGACGGTATGATTCACTGGCCAGGCCAATCCCCCTGGCCGAAAATAATTTTAGAGGCAATCTTTACATTCTGATTGATGGAAACTGTTTTTCTACCACCGGACACTTTACTGCTCTGCTGAAATATTATCAAATTGGTACGCTGGTCGGAACAGAAACGGGAGCGACCTACACCTGTACCGGTTCGGTGGAGTATATTGATTTAAAAAATACTCGCCTGATTCTGGGAACTGCCAAAAAACGCCGCTATAGCGTTGCTGTGCAGGGGATGGATCCACAAAGAGGGGTTTTGCCGGACTATCATGTGGAGCAGTCACAACACGATATCATTCAGGGAAGGGATACAATTCTTGAATTTGTGCTCCAGTTGATCGCGAGTCATCATGCTAAATAACTATTAACCTGGTTAATTCACAAATTCTAACATCATTAGACAATACAATGGTCTTTCTGTCTGTGCGCCCTGAGCCCTCTGTGGCTAATGAATTGCCACTGAGCACACTGAGGACAC
>JAFGSO010000281.1 GCA_016934605.1 Calditrichota bacterium
GACACGATAGCAAAGCGGTTTTCCGGAACGTTGGGATCGTAATACATGGAATCCACCACATCGAAGTAGACCGGATTGGGATATACCATACTGAGCGGTGGTACTTTTACATTTCTACCGTAGCCGACTCTCATCTGGGTGTTTCTGGCCAGATAATAGATCAGATTCAGTCTCGGACTCAGGAATGTCCCGTGATTGGTGTTCAGAGGAAATTCTTTTTCTTTCAGAAAATCCGGATTCCAGCCGGTTGGATCCAGCATTTCCAGGCGGAGTCCCATTTGCAGATTAAAATCCCGCCAGATATGGCCGGTCACCTCGTCCTGAAAGTACAGCGTATACTGGCTGAGGGCGGGGATATCATCGTATGGTCTTGGCCGGTCTCCTTCATTTGCATCGGACCGCGGTGGGGTTTGGGGATCGAACTCACGCCCGGGACCGTTATTGAATTCATGCTGAATGTGCAATCCGGTCTGCCAGGTATGCAGAAAATTACCGGTGCGGCTTTGAGAATTATATTCCAGCCTTCCGAAGATATTCCATGCCCGGCCTTTGACCCACAGATTCGTGGTATAATAACTGACGAATATCCCTTCCTGGGTTCCGGGTTCCATGCGATCGCTGATCACAGCAGCATCCCGGCTGATAATTTTCCGGTAATAGGAATCCTGCCGGTTCATGGAAACAGCAAAGTTGGCCTCCAGGTTTTGATTGCGGTTCCATCGGTATCGCAAGGTGCTGTTGAGGCGTGCTTCATAATCGCGGTTATAGCGTTTGGTTTCAAAAATATCTCCTTCAATAACTTCCTGATCGTCAAATGTCCTGGTATAATACAGTTTGTTTGACCACAATAATTTTTTTTGGCTGAAGTAATTTTCCAGATTTACCTGACCGCTGAGACGGCTGTATGAATCTTCCGGAATACGGATATCGCTGTTACTGTGGGCGTAATTCAGGTTGAAGTTAACACTCATATTTTCCCAGCCGTGTCCCCCGCTGCCGTTCAGTTCTTTGTTGCGCGGATTGTATTTATATTTCATGCGGTAGGGTACGTGGCCACTATGAGTATTTACCAGCACGGTTCCGGAACTCATATCACCGTAGCGGGCGGGAGGAATTCCGCGGATCACTTCTACGGATTCAATATTTTCGGCGGTAACCTGACGGAGATCAATCCCGGAGTTTACCGTTACCCGGTAGGTGGCCCCGTCATTAAGCTTGGTATCCAGCTGCATATTGGCATTGTTGGACAGGGGAACACCATCCACCAGAATCTGAGTGCCCAGAGAGGCATTGCGATCTGCTTCGTCAACGGTTTCAGTCTGCCGGAGCCGGATCTGACGCACACCTTCCAGTCCGGGATTGGTAAATTTCTGTCCCGGAATCAGTTCCAGGACGTCACCCAGGCTGGAAGCCTGCAGATGTTCAATCTCACCGGAGGAAATTGTGGTGGTGGTTGCGGCCTTCTCCGGCAGAAGTTCCCGCTCCGCCGTAACCTCAATGCCCCCGATATAAAATTTTTCTCCCTCCTCGGGACTTTTTTCCAGGAAGATTTCTCTATAAACAACTTCAGCGGAGATTACCGGTACATTCAGGAGGATGGTACGGCCATAGCCGGGTGCCTGAATGGTAATAGTGTAAGAGCCTTCGGGAATACCGGAAAACTCAAAATATCCGTTTCCCTGGCTGTAATGAACACTATCCAGCTTATCTATTTTAATGAGAGCATCGGGTATACCTGAACCGGATTTTACATCGATAATTTTCCCGGCCAGCTGTCCGGTTCCCTGGGCACTGATATTTCCGGTGAATATTATTACAAGGCCACAAAAGATAAAAGAAAAGAGGTGCGTCTGTTTCATCGGATTGTCGATGCTTTCCCCGGTTTCCTGAAGAGAAAAAAACCGGTTTGTAATCGGGCATGGCAATATCCCGATTAAGCCTCCATGCACTACACAAATAAAAATACTAAAATTATAACACTTATAACAGCATTTTCTTGCACTATTTTTATTTTTATAAAAGGATGCAGGAAATTTAAAGGGGAATGCCAAAATAAATTTTAACAAACCGAGCAAGTTATCTTCAATTCAATTGTTAAACCATAAATGAAAAGTCATTAAGTCCTTCAATAGGAGTTCTGCACCATGAAGCTACAGAATAAGACACGTCTTCTGATCCAGTTAAGTATTATCGTGCTGGTCGTAATTGCCGTGATTCGTGCGGCGGATGTTGAAGCATTCTGTCCGCTTGGCGGTTTATTATCGCTGGGAAGCCGCTTTGTGAGAGGTTCCTCTTCCTGCCAGATGGGTGAGACCCAGATGTTCCTGGGCGTGACGCTCCTGATTGGTGTGGTCATCATGGGAAAACTTTTCTGTTCTCATATCTGTCCGATTGGTACGGTTACCGAATGGCTGGAACGTGCCGGAAGAAAGCTGAAAATCCAGGTTCAGAGAATCCCCTCATTTCTCGACGGAGCTCTGCGGTCCCTCAAATATCTGCTGCTCCTGCCGGTTCTGTATTTTACAGTGACCTCCAGCGAGCTATTTTGTAAAACATTCGATCCGTATTATGCCGCGACTACCGGCTTTGGGCTGGATGTGGTCTTCTGGTACGCCTTACCGGCACTGGTTGTGACCATCGCAGGCTCTCTGTTTTTCAGGCAGTTCTGGTGCAAGTACCTCTGCCCCCTGGGCGCCTTGAGTAACCTGTTTCTTTTCATTATTTTCACACTCGGTACTCTGGCTCTTTATTTAATTCTTCGCATTGCCGGGCTGGATATTTCCGTCCTGTGGCTTTTTATTCTCTGGGCTGTGGGGGGCTTTCTGCTAGAACTGTTTTACCGAAAATCACCTTTTACCCCGCTTCTCAAATTGAAACGCGATCCGCTTACCTGTATAGACTGTAAAAAATGTGATAAAGTCTGTCCCTATGATATTCCTGTTTCTCAGATGGATACAGTAAATCATGTAGATTGTACCATGTGTACCGATTGTATTGCTGTCTGCCCGGTGAAAAACTGTCTGACAATTCACAGAAAAAACTGGCAGCGGCTACCGGCTATTGCCACTGTAGTATTGGTTGCACTCAGTCTCGGTTTTTCCTCCCGTTATGAGATATCAACCTTTTCCGAGCGCTGGGGTGACCCGGGTTCGGAAGTTTATCTATCTTCCTATGAAACTGTCGTAAAATCTGTCAAGTGTTTCGGAACGGCCAGCGGCCTGATGCGCAAAGTGGAAAAGCAGAAGGGAATCTACGGAATGGATGCCTATGCCAGATCGCATAAAGTCGTTCTTTATTATAATGCGGATGAGATTGATGAATCAGTTATCCGAAAAGCGATCTTCAGTCCGTACAAAAGTAGAGTCAATAAATTCACTGCTGATTTTTCCGGACCGCTGCACGTCAGTTATTTCGGAGTATCCAATCTGAACGATAATGTCGATAATGTCAATTTTGTCAGAGCACTCAGTCAGTCGCCTTATGTCTACGGTTTTGAAAGCGATTTCGGAGAACCGGTGAGAGTGCTCATCTATTATGATCCGCAACATCTGAAAGCCGAAGATATAGTGAATTTAATTGAAGTGGAGAAAGTGGAATATAAAACGGCCGATGGAAAGATTGAGCAAGCGGAACTCAATTTTGAGGTGGAAGAGGGACCGGAATTCAGGGGCGAAATGCCTGTCAGTTTGTTTCGGCAGCATATTTTTTCTCCCTTTGGGCGGAAATTCAAGGAATATCAACAAGCAGATAAGGCGAATGTCAGGGTATTTGAAACCGGTTTGCCGGGACTGGAAAGCAGCAGGATTCGCCGCTACCTGCCGTATCTGATGAGCCACGTTTCCAGACAGGATGGTGTGCTTGGGCTGGAAACATTTTATACCGACCGCCCGCTGGTTTGGATATATTATGATATTTCGCAGGCAGATTCCGCTCTTATCAGTCAGGCCCTGGCCGCCCCCAAAATGGTGGTCAGCTTCAGCAACGGCGAGGTGAAAGAATTTGACAATCCGTTTAAATCAGATGGAATTTCTGCAGTCAGAACAATTGAAAAATTGAATTCTATGAAGCAGAATCTGCAAAAAGGTATCGCTTTTCTGGGTATTTTTTCTGACGAGACCGAACAGGGTGAA
>JAFGSO010000282.1 GCA_016934605.1 Calditrichota bacterium
ACATCACCCACCGTCCGCAATTCCATGTGACCGCAAAAATCAATGACATGCAGAAATTCCTTGGCAAAGGTTCTCCCCACTTTCGGAAACAGCATGGACCGTTTGGCTCCGGTTCCCTCAATCTCCACTTCATAGGTATCTTCATGCGCTTCAATCATGACATTGATGCCTTTCCGGTTCAGGGCTTTCAATAAGCGTAAATACTCTCGACCCTTATTGGCAGCATCACCATACTCTTTCAGCGTGATGAACTTCTTGCCCCGGGCATACTGCAGACCGAATTCCAGAAATTTCTGTAACTCCGACCAACTGTTGATGAACAACCACTTCACACCCATTTTGTCATAGGGCGGTTTGTCCGGAAACTCCTTCAAAAATTCATTCCAGGCTTTCAATGCTTCGATCATATCCTTCTGCATGGAAAACTGAATAAAAGGAATATCCAGACCGTGCAGTGCTCTCATCACCCCGCCTTCCTCAAATTCCGCTATCAGAATATTCTTCCAATAGCTTTTCGGCAGGGTACTGACGAGCGTAGTCTTTCCGAGACCGGACTGACTGTAAACACACACGGTCACACCATGTTTGGACAGGTCAGTGGTCTGTTTGGCAGAAACGATCTGTAATCCCATATCCTTTCCTTTCTTTTTTTAAGTGAAACAGTTAAACAAACCTTTCTTTTTTAAGTGAAACCATTAGGCAAATAGCAGTTTAGTATGATAATTGCGTATAATTTGCAGTTTAGAATACTGCATTGTCAAGTCAAAATTTTTTGACCCTCAAAAAGTGCCAAAAATGACCGTTTTTTTCAATTCAAGCGTACTATTTACGTACCGAGTTCTATTCATCTTTTTTATTCTGCTTTGTAAATTATTCATATTATTAAGGTTAAGCTATCTTAAATTTTTTCAGGACACCTGGTTCTGGCCCAGGCGGTGGGGGTTCGAATCCTCCTCCCGCAGCAGTGAAAAATCCAGTAATATCAAGACTTTCGCCACTTCTTTTGGGGAGTGGCGATTTTTCTTTTTGCAAATTGTAAATTAAATAAAAGAGATGTGCCTTCTCACGAAATAATCAGAGAAGTTAAAACGATTGGTGGGTAAAAGATAGCAAAACTTGGTGCGGAAAAATTTCCTTATCTTAAAAGAATCATTCTTTTGACGCTCTGATAATTCTCCGCCTGAATCCCGTAGAAGTATACCCCGCTGGGAAGGTCCTTCAGATCCACCTCCAATGTGTATCTTCCGGGTGATACCCGGTTTTCGAATAGTACCCTCACCCTCTGCCCGAGAGGATTGTAAAGTTCTATGCGGACAGATGAAGGTTCCGGTACTGCAAACTCAATCTGGGTGGTGGGATTAAAGGGATTGGGATAATTCTGTCTAAATTCATATTTCTGAGGTGAATCGGTAGTAGCCGGCTTTAGTGACATTAGTGACCTATCGAGAATAGTAATCTGAATGTTTGTCTTTCGGTCATAAAATCCCTCAGGATCTGTAACCGTCATAGTGAAACTTCCTGTTCCTGTACGGGTGAAAGGGACTGGAAAAAGTTTTAAAGAATCCTTGGTAATTTTACATGCTAAAGCGATGGTATCTGAAATGTTGATAGAAAGTTCATCGATAGTATTATCTGGATCAAAAACTATGGAATCCAGGGGAATATATGTTGTATCTTTATTATATATCATATCAATATTCCAGGTAATCTTTGGAATTCCGGCATCCGCTTTTTGAGAAGGATCAGAGTAATTATTAGCTGTATCTACCGCGAACAGCGTATAAACATATAAATTACCCGGATATATACCTAAAGAATCGATATATGTCGTTTTCGGATGAGTTATTTCAGCATGCCTTTTTAAATTTACAGAATCATTTTCCGAGCGGTAGAGGGCGTATTTAGCCATATCCACTTCGCTATTTCGATCCCAGGACACATTGAGATGATCTGTCTGTGAAAAAGATATACTTTTATAGACTAATAAAACTAAAAATAGAAAAGGAAAATATTTAATGTATCCATACCCCGACTCATGGTTACCACACCCCGGCGTCCACTGCCATCATTTCCCCTTTTTTTATCGGATTGAATCCCGATAAAATTGTGTAATCTTAAGAAAATAAATTTAAAAATAAAAGACATTTTTCAATATTATGTAACCTATTATTTACTCTTTATTTAAGTAATAAAAATTATTCAATTTTAAAAAAATTTTATATAAAATGTGATTTTGGTCAAAATATTGCAAGTTTTTGTGTTTCCAAATTCTGTAATTGAATAGGCTTATATACAGAATTAGCAGGACTGGATCCGGTATTTCAGTGCCCATTGGATTGATTTCTAATGAAAATAAACTTACAGAAAAAATGCTATGATAAGTTAAATGAACTCATAATGCAGATTTCCGGTACATAAAGTGGCACATTAATTCGAAAAACCAGCAACAAAATCCGTCACACCTGTATATATTTTTTATTTTATTTGATCTTGTTTTAACATTAAGTTTGAAGAAATTAAATGTGTTAAAAAGAGGAAGTATAAAATGAATCTGATACTACTGGGAGCTCCCGGAGCGGGAAAAGGTACGCAGGCAAAACGAATCATGGAAAAATATAATATTCCACAGATTTCAACCGGGGATATCTTGAGGAATGAGGTACAGGAAAAATCTGAGCTGGGTCTGAAAGTCAAAAATATTCTTGACCGCGGCGAACTTGTTCCAGATAATATTATTCTTGAAATCATCAGGAAACGGTTGAATCAACCGGATTGTCAAAAGGGATTCATTCTCGATGGCTTTCCCAGAACTATACCCCAGGCAGAAGGGCTTGAAAAAATTTTATCCG
Organism: Calditrichota bacterium; assembly: GCA_016934605.1. Taxonomy (GTDB): domain Bacteria; phylum Calditrichota; class Calditrichia; order RBG-13-44-9; family RBG-13-44-9; genus RQOF01. The sequence goes on from JAFGSO010000282.1 coordinate 2,850, forward strand.
AAAAAGACAGAAAGCACCTCAGAATTATCGAGATTTATGTTCCGGAAGAGACCATCGTGCGACGTCTGTCCAGTCGCCGAATTTGTGCAAATTGCGGCAAGGACTATAATCTGATGCTGAATCCGCCCCCACCGGATGGCCGCTGCCCTGTTTGCGGCGGAAAAATAATTCAAAGGGAAGATGATCAGGAAAAGACAATCAGAAAAAGACTGAAAGTTTTTCGTGAACAAACTGAGCCTCTTATCGAGTATTACAAAGACAAAGGAATATTTTATAGAGTTGATGGTCAACAAGATGTACAGGAAGTTTTTAAGGAAATTGAGAATATAATTTCTAAAGTAGAGGAATAATTTTTCATCTGATGCGGGGAAACAAAATTTTTATTTTATTTGGCATTCTGGCAGGCCTCGTCATTTTATTGAGATGTTCTGAACGTAAAAATGTAAACATTTTCGATACAGAAAATAACGCAGAACCACCAATAAGATTATACATGACAACAGAAGATAATAAGGCTATTATTCGCTGGGAGACAGAAGATATTGTCGATTTCAAAGGATTCAGGATCTATCGCGCGGTTGATGATTCTGTTTTCCGGCCTTCCCGGGATTTTCCGGCAGACCAATATTCTTTCACCGATAGCGGTCTGGTAAATCATAAATGGTACTATTACCGAATCTCGGTGCTTGGATACGGAGTGGAAAGTCTCCTCTCAAAACCAGTCAAATTGATGGCGGGACCAGGTAAAATCTGGATACTATCACGCTATGGGTACAATATCCGAAGATTATCATATGATTTGTTGCATAATAATGATATATTTTATACAAATTACCCGGCAATAGAATGGGATTTTGATAAAGTTAATAGATTTTTCTGGCTGGCTCATGCTCAATTTTATTACATCAGTCGCATGAATCTTAATATTGGCCAGGAAGATTTTTTCTACAGGGATAAATTTCAGCGGCCTATCGATATCAAAACAGATTTTGACAGTGACAGGATTTTTATCCTTGATGCCAAAAAGAAACGAATCTATGTAATGATTGATAACGCTGTTCAGGATTCCATTTCAGTGGATCATTCTGATTTCTTTGCCATTCAACCGATTCCTTTTTCCAGAATCGCTGCAATGGATAGTTCTGGGCTATTGATATTTAACTCTACTAAAAATATTGTGAAAGAAATTGAATTTTCGAGCGAGTTTATCGGACAGGATATCTACTATTCCAATGAAATGCTTTATGTTCTGTCGGCAAGTCTCATCCAGAACGCTTCGGAGATTATTATTCTAAATACATCCGACTTATCACAAAACTCAATCCTTACCAACGGTTATTATACTCTCATTAGAACTGGAAACGAGAATCAAAATTTCTGGATGGCTCAATATTTATCTTCTGATTCTTACCAAGCCGTGAAACTTTCTTCAGACGGAAAACGTCAATTACAGATATCCGTTTCGGATAGCCAGATAGATGATCTGCAGATAAATCCTTATGATAAATCGATAGTTATCGTGCAAAGATATCTTGATAAGATTACCTTATATGACAGTACGGGAAGTTTTATATCCGTTAATTCTCAGATTTATGATCCCATAAAAGTAAACATCGAATAATGGTCAATAAATTAGTTAAAATTCTTTATATCCTGATTCCTCTGGTTGTGCTGCTGATATTTTTAATGGATCTGCTGTCTTTCTACAGCAATATAGTAATCGGAGACATCTCTTTTCTTCGTGAATTAGTCATATTCAGTCTCATTTTTATTTGCTACTATTACATAAAATCTCGAGCACATTTTGACGAACTCACAATTCAGCAGAATTTAGCCTGGCTCTCAATTATCATTGCTGTTAATATTGCTCTTTCCATAATCTTCAATCTATTTTTCAGTCCTGAATATTCAGTCGGATTTCCACCTTCTTATAATTCACCCAATGCCGTAGTGGTATCGACGCTAACTGCCATTATTGCGTCATTTACACTTGTTCCTGCTCTTTTCATATTAAAACAGCTTATTTTTTACAAACGGAAAAGAAATACGGCGATCATCTTTAATTTGTATTTGGCAGCCATTACCATGAATGCAATATCAGTGTTCTGGACCCGTCAGCCAATCAGTGATCTGAATTTTACCAGTCAGACGCTGGGAAATGATCTTTCATTTAGTGCATCCTTAATCTTTATCATAATTTTATCATTC